>CAYOSZ010000296.1:0-3660 GCA_964406715.1 uncultured Ignavibacteria bacterium
TGTTTATGAAAATAGCTGCCACCTCCTTGACCCTGGGCTCAGGTGGATCAGGGGGAATCTTCGCACCGTCGCTTTTCATGGGTGCCGCGTTGGGGGGATTCTTTGGGAACGCGGTTCATCTTGCCTTCCCCCAGATTACCGCCACACCGGGAGCATATGCCTTGGTGGGAATGAGTGCTATGGTGGCGGGAACCACACACGCTCCCATCACCGCCATGCTGATCATCTTTGAGATGACCGGTGATTATCGAATCATCCTCCCTTTGATGTTAGCCTCCGTGGTAAGCACTCTTCTTGCCAACAAATTGAATCGAGATTCCATATACACCCTGAAGTTGAGCCGCAGAGGGATAACTTTAAAGGCAGGAAAGGATAGAACCCTGCTGGAAAGCATTTCGGTCCAGGAAGCCATGACCACAAGCTGGCAAACCCTTCCTCAGGATATGCCCCTGTCTCAACTTCTCCGGTTTGTGGAGCAGAGCCGGGAGAGCGTGTTCCCGGTGCTGAACCGCAAAGGGGAACTGGAGGGCATAGTGACCCTCCAGGATATCCGATCGGTGGTTACCAAGAGCGTGCTGGAACATCTGGTGATCGTCGAGGACTTCATGTCACACCATCCACCCACCATCACCTTAGATGAGAATCTGGCTTCGGCTCTGTCGAAATTCGCGGTGAGAGATCTGGACGGAATGCCGGTTGTAGACAAACACAATCCCAGGAAGCTTTTGGGTATCTTAAAGAGATCCGACATCATCTCCTTCTACAACAAGAGACTTCTGGAACAGGAGGTTTTGAAGAAAACTTAGCTTCTTCATGTTACATCGGGATGACGAACATCACCAGAGAGGAGCGTTCACTCGTCCGGTACGATATTCCGTCGCAACCTGTGGTAAATTTCATCTCAATTTAATTTGTAAAAGTCATACTGGTGAGGCTGCCAGCTTATCCAGCAGACGCCTTGTTCGACGGGATGTGGACAGGTAAGTCGTAGATACATAATGAATTGAGGTTTCTCCTTCAGATAGCAGCCTTTTTTCCCCTTGACAAACGAGAATTGATCTTCTTACATTCATTCAAGTCTTGAAGGATGTGTATCTGAATCGATCCTAGAGACGAGGAGGGAGACTTCTATTGCCCCAGGTTGATATCTACAAAAAATCGTTTGATTTGGCTTTTTCCTATCTTTCAAAAAGCCCCCTTTATTGTTCCTGGCAGGTGACCTACCGGTGCAACTTCCGTTGTTCCTTCTGCGGTTACTGGAAGATGAAGACCAAAAAGGAGGAGGAGCTCTCCGTTTCCGAGTTTGCTTTGGGTGCAAGAAAACTCAGGAAACTCGGGCCTATGTTTATCTCCCTGGCTGGAGGAGAGCCCCTGATCAGAAAAGATTTGCCCGAAATCGTTAGTGTCGTCTCCTCTTATCATTTCCCCTTTATAACCACCAACGGATGGCTGGCCACTCCGGATATGGCCAAAAGACTCTTTCAATCCGGGTTGATGGGTGCGGTTGTCTCGCTGGATTTCGCCGACGAGAAAAGGCACGACGAAAACCGGGGAAAAGAAGGAGCTTCCAAAAAAGCGGTGGCAGCCGTTAAGTATTTTGTGGAGGCCAGGACTGATAAAATCCAAAAGGTGAACGTTACAGCCGTCCTTTTAAAGGAAAACGTTGACGAGATCGAGAAACTGATAATCCTGGCAGGAAAGCTGGGTGCGGAATTTACCCTTCAGCCCTATGCCAACATAAAGACGGACGGCCATGACGAGGAGGGTATATCCGATCACACCATCACCCGGGAGGTCTCCGATCACCTGCTGAAGCTGAAGAGAAGGTATCCCCACTTCAAATCCAGCATGGAATATCTCAGAAGATACGATGATTTCTTCCGGGAGGGCATCGATGGCTGCCAGGCCGGAAGGCTTTTCTTCAACATCGATCAAAAGGGGTACATCGCCAAGTGCGTGGAGGACATGCAAAATCCGGTGGGGAATGTCAAAACCATCGGGATCGACGAGCTGAAAAACGCGCTTTTACAAAAACAGAGGGAAAACAGGTGTAAAGCCTGCTGGTACGGGTGCAGGGGTGAGGTGGAATGCTTCTACACCTGGAATGGAGTCAAGAACACTTTAGCCAGAATCATCTCAAAAAACGGGCACGGGAATGGATCTGATTTTCGATAAGAAACACATATTAAAAGGCTTCCGGCTGTTCGTTCTCCTAAGTCTCTTGGGCTTTGCCACCATATTCTTTTTCACCACCACCGGAGAGAGCATCAGGGCTTTGCAGGAGTTTAGAGCCGAGTTCTTACTTTTAGCATTCTTGCTGGTTGCAGTCGATTTCTTTCTCGGGGGGTTGCGCATCTGGGTTTTCTTCACCAAAGAGATTTTAAAAAAGGTCAGCCTGTTTGATTGCATCAAAGCCAATCTGGCCAATATCTTTGTCGCTGCCGTAACCCCCTCCAACACCGGAGGTGGACCGGCACAGCTTTACATCCTCAACCGGCGGGGCGTTCCGCTTTCCGGAGCCATATCGGTCAGCGTGATCAATTTCTTCTCCTCCATGTTTTTCTTCTTCATCGGCTTTTTGGCGGTTTTCTTCTTCACCAACGGAGGAATCTTCCCCAAAGGCTTGGCCTATCTGATTCGATACAGCTTCCTGGTATTTTCATTGGTATCGGTCATGGGGGTATTTTTGCTGATAAAGCCAGAATCGCTTAGCTTCTTGTTCAAGATCTTCACCTGGATCGCAAGAATAATCTGGAAAAAAGATGAAGAGAAGCAAAAGCAGGTATCGGAGAAATTCAAGGACCAGGTGGTTCAACTGCGGTTTTACCTTCAGCATTTCTTCCATAAGGAAAAGCTGATTTTGTTTATCAGCTTTCTTTTAACCATCCTGATCTATTTCAATAAATATCTGATAGCCTACGTGATTTTAAGGGGGTTGGGCTTAAACGTCGATTTCATGCAGGTGATGTATCTGCAGATCATCCAGTTTTTCATTCTGTATTTCTCTCCTACTCCCGGAGCCAGCGGAATTGCCGAGGTCAGCTCGGTCTCCTTGATGTCCACCATCGTCCCCACCGGCTATCTTCCGGTTTTTGCCGTGTTGTGGAGGTTTTTCACCAATTACGTGGGCGTAACCTGCGGGGGATGGATCACCCTTAAGGATTTAAACCAGCATTTCAAAGAAAAACAGATAGAGTTGAAAAAGATCACGGAAGAAGCTCACCTTGCGGCCCCTTGAGTAAATGCTCAAATTAGCCCACCAGAGCAAATTTTGGTTTTTTATATAAAGAGAACTCTAACAATGCCAAATGGGGAAATATGTTTATGGAGTGTTAGACTTCCGCTTGGTTTATAATGGATTCTTACGTTGTTCACCTAAAGTCATAAGATCAGTATGTATGAACACTCCATAACTCCTTACCCAAATAGATCATGGGTGATCTCAGGGAGAGTTCTCCCGATCATAGAATTAAGGAGTGAAGCATGGTTAGATTCTTGGTTGTCCTGGCATTGACGTTGCCGCTTTTGAGTTTGCCCTCACCGGCACAGTCTGAAATTTGGTACGTGGATGATCTGGTCGATGATAAGATTGGCTCAGGCTCTCAAGATAATCCCTTTCGCGATCTTCAGAGTGCCATAGATTCTACTTCAGATGGTGAC
>CAYOSZ010000297.1:0-3227 GCA_964406715.1 uncultured Ignavibacteria bacterium
CAATCCCCCCTGGAATGACCGGCTAAGCTTCCGTCCCGGTTGATCCATCTGCCTTTGAACACCCCCCGATGCTGTGCCGTCTTTATCCATCTGCCGTCAAGGAATCCGTTGCCGCAGGGAACCAGTTGCTTTTTGTGCCCCACGAAGGCGATTTCGTTCCCGTTTCCATCCACTGAATAGACGACGTTGATGGAATCCAGCTCAGAGTAACTGAACGTCTGGGTGAAGGGTGCAGTGGAAAACTTAAAGGTCCCTTCGGCGCTGGTGGTATCATTGGGTGAAACCACGATGGCGACGTATATCCCATCAAAATGGGGTCCGGTGGACGAGCTCCACTCTAAGGTCTGCCGGTCTGGACGGGGTCGATAGATGTAGTCTCCCCGTTCAAAGCGGATGGTCTTCAATAACACCAAAGCACCCTTGTCTATCTTAGCCGTCCCGCTCCAGTTGGTGATGGTGTTAGTTGTGGTATCCCACTCCAACTTTCCCCAGGTGATCCGCAGAAAGTAAACCTCTGCCAGCGAATCCTCGATGTCTTTGGAGATCTGGGGATCGGTGCTCAAAAGGTCGACCACATCTTCATCCTCCCCGAATTCGTTTAATAGCTCAGAGTCACCAAATCCCGCCGCTTCACTGGTGGGATTGTAACCGCCAAACTCCTCTTCTAAGTCGGGAATCTCAACTTCGGTATTGTCGTTGTTGATCTTCTTGGTGGAGTCGAAGATGCAGCCGTTAACGAAGAACACCGTAATGAAAATCACCAAAGCTAACGTGGTTAAGAATTTCAGCCTCATAAAACACCTCCGATAAAATACGGTTCAATCAGCCTTAACGTTCCAAGTATGGCGCCAATCACAATAAACCTATCGCAAGAACGATGCCAAAAATAAAAAGATCGGACTTGTTGTCACTAAGCTTTGGCAATTCAACGAATTAGTGAATGTATTGCAATTGCCCTCTGACGAGTAGCACATCACTGGGCGGACTTGAAGGTACAGCAGGGTAGCTTTATTGTACCGGAAGGTACATGGGTGAGGTTAGCGAAATTTATTGCGTATAGGAAAAAAGCATGTATATTGCAAATATAAACTAAATAGCACATAAGGGCTGTATCAGATGATATGCCTCTCCTTTATCTCCACTTCAGAACCCGGGAGGTTCCATGCGTTCCATTACTAACATTTTCTGTGTTATACTTGTCATAATTTACTCTGTCTTCTTTGTCGATATCCTTTGCACCCTCTCCTGGGGACAGTGCCCAGAGGAGCCTTTAGATGCAGGGTTTTGTGACACCTTATATGTCGAACCATACACATACAATGCTTTCAACTCATACCCAACTGATGTTGAATTTGCCATACGCATCACCCATGACGTTCCGAATCCGGTGACCGACTCAATTGCCGATTTCATCATTCCACTGTACTTCACCTCCAGTAATCCGGCTGCCAATGCTACAATTGATCCTGACAAAAACAAATGTGGATCGCAGGATCTGTTTCGTGTCTTGCACAACTTATTGTATGATCTGAACTTCAGCATCTTTCAAGATCTGCCCAGCATGGAAGACCCACAGGAACATAACTGGATGATGGATATGTCTGATTTGGAAGGTGGTCAGGAGTGGGACACCAGGATTCTGGTTCTCGATTATCAACCGCAGATCTTCTGGCTCGCTCTGCTGTCCACCGCCGCACGGGACCAGATGTTCTGTGAAGGAAACCGGGAACTTCTGGCTACGATGACTATAACCATTGATGATACCACGACTATCTGCATTGACTCCTGCTTCTGGCCACCGACAGGTCGCTTACAGTTCTGTGATAAATTCGGTACCAGCGTATTCGTTCCCAGGCATAATCTGCCCGTTTGTTTTACTATATCGTTCGCCACTGTAGGAGACGCTAATTCAGATGGTGTTATTGACAATGGAGATGTTGTCTATTTAATAAACTATCTATACAAAAGCGGTCCTTCACCTGTTCCCTTGCAAGTTGGCGACTGCAATTGCGACGAAATAGTTGACATCGGCGACGTTGTTTTCCTCATAAACTATCTATTTAGAGATGGAGACCCTCCAGACTGCTAACCATAGCGAGGAATCTATAACCTTTTAAAACAGGAAGTCTTTATGCTAAGACGCAAGATGTTTATTCCAGCAAAGTGGATTTTCCCCTTTTTGCTCTTCCCAGAGACAAAAGGCGGGAGGTGAATTCTGAAAGGTCTATTGTTAGGCATAATCGAAAATCCTGCAACACTTAATTTCGGAGGTGCAAGATGAGTAAATGGCTTTCCCTTTCATCGCTTGTGTTGATACTGGTCTTGGTCCAGAGCGGTCTTGCTCCGACGGACGTATGGTCAATCCCTCAAGGTGCATGCTGCTATCCCGACGGTTCTTGCGCTGACGATCCAACTGAAGCAGAATGTGAAGCTCAAGGTGGCATATACATGGGCGATGGAACCAACTGCGCTGTGGTTGAATGTGTCGTTCAACCTCAAGGTGCATGCTGCTTTCCTGACGGTTCTTGCGCTGACGATCAAACTGAAGCAGAGTGTTCAAATCAAGGTGGCATATACATGGGCGATGGAATCATCTGCGCTGACGTTGAATGTGGCAATGACGTGAAGGACGAGACTGGAAGCAGAGAAAAGCCATCTGAATTTACTCTTTTTCAAAACCACCCCAACCCTTTTAACCAAACCACCAAAATAGAATTCACTTTGGCGAAGTCAGGTTTTGTCAGCCTGAGCATTTATGATCTGTTGGGAGGAAAGATAAGAACTTTAGCTTCAGAACATTCACCCTCAGGTTATAAATCTGTGCTTTGGGATGGGAAGAATGATTCTGGAGAAGATGTGGCTTCAGGGATTTACTTCTACCAACTGCGAATCGGGGATTACTCTGAGTCCAAAAAGCTGGTGCTATTGAAATGAGGTTTCCTTGATTTGAGAAATATTCACTTGTCAGAGACCCGGCCGAGCCTCTAAGTCAGAGGTTCGGCATGTGGTGAGAGGCAACGAACCATTTATGGTGAGACCCGTCGAACCATTGTTTTCCTTAAAGATTACCATCGGGGAATAATCCCCCTCAATCCCCCTTTAATAAAGGGGGACAAAGGCATGAACCATACGGTTCATACCAAAGGCAAAAACCGTATATTTCATGCTAAAGGCACAAACCCCACAAGAGGAGAAAACCATAAGAAAGGAGAAGTCAAATGCCAAAG
>CAYOSZ010000297.1:3237-3647 GCA_964406715.1 uncultured Ignavibacteria bacterium
GCGATTTGTTTTATTGGTCTGGATTCTTGTGAGTCTGACCTTTGTAAGCGGCGCTTCAGCCCAGCTAGAAAAAGGAGCAAAGGAACTTTCTTTTGCCGCAGCCTTTATGGGGATGAAGGAGAGCGACCATGATCTGGAAACCGCCTTTAACCTCTCAGGCCGGGTTGGTTATTTCATAACCAGGGAATTGGAGATTGAACCAGAGTTGATCTTTTCCACATATGAGGGAGGAGATCCTGGTTTTATCCTGAGTGCCAATTTTCTCTACAATGTTTCTCTACCCGAGGCTTCTAATGCTATTCCATTCTTCCTTATCGGGATTGGATGGAGTAACTCTCTTCATTTCTTTAACCAGATGAATTTTGGGGATACGGAAAGGAATTATACCATTCTCAATCTGGGTTTGGGAT
>CAYOSZ010000298.1:0-3646 GCA_964406715.1 uncultured Ignavibacteria bacterium
CAGGCCTCCTGCAGGGAGTTCCCCCGGTTCTCCACCCTGATCTGGGAGTTCACCGGGTTGAGCAAACTTTTCCCAAACAGCAAGACCTTCGGCGGATGGAGAATGGGATATTTTGCCTTCGACCAGCCGAAGGAGGTGGACCAGCCCATGGGATCCTGCCTCATGCTCAGGAAGGAAACCCTGGAGCAGGTAGGCTCATTTGACGAGAACTTCTCCATGTTCTTCAACGACGTGGACCTCTGTTACAGGATAAAGGAAGCCGGATGGAAGATATATTTCCACCCGGATGCGCAGGTGATTCACCACAAGGGTGCATCCACCCGGAAGGCTAAACGCAAGATGATCTGGCTTTCCCACCTTGCCTTCTACAAGTTCTTTAGGAAACATCGGAAAGGACCGGCAGATCGGTTCCTTCTTCTCCTCTTCAGCATTCCGCTGTTTCTTTCCGCGTTGCCGCGAATGCTGCTAAAAAGATAGTCGGCACTGTCGTATTCCGGCCTTCTCTGAGGATCGCTGGCCGGTCAACCTTTTGGTTGAGATGCGATTACGTATCTTGACAGTGTGTCTCACCTCAGTCTCCAGAGTGAGGCAAACCAGAGTCACACGGGCAGTCTCTTCCGGCTGCAGCTTCGAATCCACCAGAAAAGTCCCGGGCTGTGAAATTAGAGATTGACAAATAGTGAAAAGATGCTATCTTTAAAACAAGAGATAATTGATCCTGTTGGAAAAGGAACCGCGTTCCTTTCCGAAGGGGCCAAGAAGTGTGTTCTCTCGACAGACATTTATAACTTGGCGTTGCCCGCTCAACGATGGCAAACGGTCTTGTCGGATAATCAAGAATAAGGGAGTGTGAAATGAGAGAGAGACGTTCGTTTTTAGTGCTTTTGGCTGTGCTTTTTATTCTTGCCGGTCCAAGTTTAACTTACGCGGACGATCCGGGAGAACCGGACACCTGCCGGGTGGAATGCCCGGGGGTCACCCTGCCGGATCAGCAGGTGGTGCTTGAAGTGACCGTTTACAATGACGAGGATCTGGGAGGACTGGCGGTTCCTTTGATATTCGGCCATTCGCCAATGGATGTGGTTTGCGATTCGGTCAGCTTCGTGGGAACCAGGTCAGAATATGCTGAATACCAGGGATCAAGCATAGATACCGCCGGCTATCAATTGGTTTTTTACGCGATATTCGTAGACTCCGACTTAACCGCAGGGGATGGAGCGGTGGCTAATATTTATTTCACCACAGGAACTGACTGGGATTCGACTCAGTGTCTGGAAATCGACACAGCTTTTTTCCCGCCCGCCACGGTTTTGGAATTTACTCCTCGTGCCAGCGGCCAGGCGCTCTTTCCGGAATTTAAGGCGGGCTGTCTGGGATCGGGAGTCGTGCCCGTGCTTGAACTGGTGAGTCCACTAAATGAAGCTAACGTCTGTTCACCGGACACCTTTGACCTGGTCTGGTCAAAATCCAGAGAGGGTTACCTTTACACGCTCCAATATGCTCTGGATTCGGATTTTACCACCGAAGTGGTGACCGTCAGCGATCTGGAGGATACCACCTACACCGTGGCTCTGCCCCGACAGGGATATTTCTGGCACGTGAAAGCAACTAACCTTTGCGGCAAGGAAAGCCCGTATCAGGATCAACCCTTCAGCTTTTATGTTTTCGAAAGCGGGGACGCAAACAATGACGGAGTGGTGGACGTTGCAGACGTGATTCATATCGTAAACTATCTTTACCGGCAGGGTGAGGAGCCAAATCCCCAGGAAAGCGGAGATGCCTCATGCGATGGGATAGTTGACGTGGCCGACTTAATCTGGCTGGTCGGTTATCTTTACAGGGGCGGTTCCTCTCCCTGCTGTCCTTGAGAGATTATAAAATCAGCGTAAAATCGAGGCAGAAACAAGCTCGTCCGTTGTTTGTTTCTGCCTTTTTATTTCCCCGGTAAAGAGTACCGCCTTTCAAAATGTCCTTTTTTTAAGTATGCGATCATCGTTTTCTCAATAAGGCTGCAATAATTCGTCGTTGCGAGTCCCGACAAGGCGGAGCGCGGCAATCTCAAGATAGTTAGAATTCAATGAGATTGCTTCGTTGCTCCGCTCCTCGCAACGACAGGCTAAATCAATTTTATTCTGGAGACATTTAATTAGATAGAACCGTTGCCGTCTACTATCAGTCCGTCTCTCAGCTTTATGATGCGATGGGTTCTTCTGGCTATTTCCTTATCGTGGGTTATGACGATGATGGTGTGCCCCAGCTTGCTCAACTCCTCGAACAAATTAATTATCTCTCCGCCCGAGGCAGAGTCTAAGTTTCCGGTGGGCTCGTCCGCCAAGATCAACCGGGGCTGGTTGACTAAAGCGCGGGCAATAGCCACCCTCTGCATCTCTCCGCCGGAAAGTTCGGTGGGTTTATGATCGGCCCAGTCCCTTAAGCCCACCTTTTCTAAAAGCTCCAGCGCCCGTTTTTTTCTATTTCTCGAAGGCACGCCTCCAAAGATTAAAGGCATCTCCACGTTTTCAAATGCGGTAGCGTAGGGGAGAAGGTTGAAGTTCTGAAACACAAAGCCCACCTTTTTGTTTCTGATCTCTGCCAGTTCGTTGGGGCTTAAGCTTTCCACCTTTTGTCCCTCTAATAAGTACTCCCCGGAGGTGGGAGTGTCCAGACAGCCCATCAAATTCATCAAGGTGGATTTCCCCGAGCCGGAAGGACCCATGATGGAAACGAATTCGTTTTCACCTATCACCAGATCGATTCCCTTAAGAGCCTCCAGCTCAATTCTCCCTGTCGAATAGACCTTTCGGATTTTTCGCATGTCTATCATGAAATTCACCTCAATCTCAAAAACATTAAATCATGTTTCGTTTTTCGAGCACACCTTGGTCATTTTTACGCTTAGCCGGCCAAATGTATAAATAACGCCGATGGTTGAACTTCCTGCCTTATTCGTATCTCAGTGACTCCACCGGATCTACGCTGGCTGCCCTGCGGGAGGGGAATATCCCGGAAAGCATCCCGATGATTCCCAAAATCAGTGAGGTGATCACCGCGATCTCCAGCGAGATTACCGGCTTGCCTAACCACTGCGCCCAATCTGCCTCCATGGGAATGGCGCCCCAGATTTTGACGATCACAATGCAAGCAAACACTCCCAACACTCCCCCCAGAATGGTGATGATCAATGCCTCCAGGAGGAACTGGCTCATGATATGCAACCTTTTGGCTCCCATGGCCATCTTCACCCCGATCTCCCTGGTCCGCTCCTTGACCGCCACGTACATGATGTTCGCCACCCCGATGCCGGCGATCAAAAGCGTCATCCCCCCGATGATCCCTAGGAAGATCTGAAAACCAAAGAGCACCTTGTTGAAGACCTTCTGTCCCTCGATTACGTCCCAAAGCCATAAGGCTTCCTTGTCCTCGGGATCAAACTTGTATTTCCCCCCCATGACCCGGGATACTTTCTTCTTCACCTCTTCGATCTGCGTAGCATCCTTGGGCTGATACACTATGTTCTGGACGTACTTGTGTCCCCATATGGCTTTGAAAGTGGTCGACGGTATGGTGGCCTTATCCCAGTCCGGGCCGTTGTACATTCCCATCTGAAGCTTCTCTATCATCACCCCGATGACCGTGAAGGGGATGC
>CAYOSZ010000299.1:0-3645 GCA_964406715.1 uncultured Ignavibacteria bacterium
CCCCCTTATCCCCCTCTCTTCGCAAGAGAGGGGGAATAAAAGGGGGAGAGTTCAAGGAATCTGTCGCTTTTCTTTGCAACGTAATCATAAGAACCAGCAAATTTTCATAAATGTTGCACACCAACCCATTTTTAGCATATCTTCTGAGAAAAACCTTCTTTTTTAGTTCTATGTCTTTCCGCCCAGGCTTTCGAAGTTTATGAAGTCAGCATAGTGAATTATCATGGCTTCCGTCGAGCGGAATCCTCCATCTCCTTCCCCGGCATGGGTGGCGATCATGTGAATGACCTCCTCCGGCAATCCATGTTTGTATGCCAGAGCCGAACCGGAAAAAGGATGTCTTAAAAGCTTTCCGGTTTTACTCTTGACCACCTTGCCTTTTTCTTTGGCATATTCCAGAATCTTCCCCACGTCATGCAGTATGCCCCCGGCTATAAGAAAATCGAGGTTAATATCGACTTTCCCTTTGTAGTAATTCGAAAGCACAGAGGCGATCTGAATGGATGTTTGGGTGACTGCTCTGGTATGGGTAATCAGATCGATTTCGCATTTGGGTATCAGCAGGGTAAAAGGAACGCTCTGAAGTTCTTCGATACCCCACTCACCTTTCTCTATGGCTTCCAGCCAGGTGGAAGCCACCTGGGCCCGTAGCTTTTCATCTTTTATCTGTTCAAGCTCAGGGAAGAGCTGGTTGATTTTTGGCTTCATATTGCTCCTCTTTTTGAGGACCCGACACTACTGGCGGGTTGGCGTAAATAGATATATTATATATTTTCCTACAAATTGCAACAAAAATCTTCTGCAGAAGAACATTGAGTGCTTTTGGCAAACAATAAAAATCTTGACTTTTGCTATAGCTAATGTATATTATTTACAAATCTCATTTGGGTCAATTTTGCGACGAAAAGTGGCTGCTTGTCTTCATGAGAAATCCAATGCTCTATAGGCTTTGCTACCGCTTACTAAAAGCTGTGTTCAAGCCACAATTGGTGATGACATTGTAAGCAGAATTACTACCATATAATCTTGCGTTTTCGTCAGCCTACACTGCTGAGGTAACCATGCAGTGGGGGTGATAGACCACTTTACGCTTCAAGCGCACTAGCGGAAATTCGTTCATGTCGTTAACTCTCAGATTTGAACTTTCGACAAGGAGGTGAAACGCGCGAAACAACTGCTAACGACTTCTCAAAAAGGGGCATTTTTTTGTTCACAAGAAAGACTAACGTTTTTTCTGACGAAAGGAGCTGCAAGATGGCACGCAGGAGCTTTGTTTTTCTTACTGTGGGAATGATGGTTTTCTTGCTCGCCGCTATCGCATCCGCTGACGTTCCCCACATGATCAGTTATCAGGGCAAGCTGACCACCGCTTCGGGTGGTTGCTTAAATGACACAGTCCAGATGACCTTTTCCATCTATCCCGATACTCTGGGTTCTCCAGCGGACTGGTCTGAAACCCAGATGGAAGTTGTGGTGAGGGACGGTATATTCAACGTTCTTCTGGGGGCGGTGGATACCATACACCAGGCCGTGTTCGATGGGAACATTAAGTACCTGGGGATTCAGATCGAATCTGATTCGGAGATGAGGCCATTGAAACCAATAGCAAGTGTAGCCTATGCTTATAGAGCTGGCACCGCAGATGGCGGCGGAGGAAGCTGTGGATGGGTGGATGATGGTGAGGTAGTTAGATTGGAGACCAGCACTGATGCCGTAGGCATTGGGACAGAGACTCCATCATCCAAGTTAGATGTCGAAGGTGATATCAACACCAGCGGCGTCTACAAAATAGAGGGCAACGGAGTGCTTTCCGTTTCAGGCGATAGGAATATCCTTGTGGGTGTCGACGCTGGAGGAAACAACACCACAGGCTATAACAGCACATTCTTAGGAAACGATGCAGGTTACTCCAACACCACAGGTTATAACAACACGTTCTTAGGACAGAGTGCAGGCTACTCCAACACCACAGCCTATTCCAACACATTCTTAGGAAAGTCTGCAGGTCACTCCAACACCACAGGCCATTCCAACACATTCTTAGGAAAGTCTGCAGGTAACCTCAACACCACAGCCCATTACAACACATTCTTAGGAAACTCTGCAGGTTACTGCAACACGACAGGGGATCAGAACACATTCTTAGGAAAGTCTGCAGGTTACTCCAACACCACAGGGGATGAGAACACATTCTTAGGAAGGGATGCAGGTTACTCCAACACGGAAGGCTTTACCAACACATTCTTAGGAAAAGATGCGGGTCGCTCCAACACCACAGGCTATCACAATACATTCGTAGGAAAGAGTGCAGGCTACTCCAACACCGAAGGCTTTGTCAACACATTCTTAGGATGGAATGCGGGTCGCTCCAACACCACAGGCAGCTACAACACATTCTTAGGAGAGTATGCAGGCTACTCCAACACCACAGGCAATTCCAACACATTCTTAGGAGGCTATGCAGGTAGCTCCAATAGTTCAGGTAACCAGAATATATTCATAGGGCTCGCAGCGGGTTTCTTTAATACCACAGGTTTTCGTAACACGTTCTTAGGAGATTCTGCAGGTTACCACAATAGCACAGGTAAGTACAATACATTCTTAGGGCATTACGCTGGTTTCTCTAACACAAGTAATTTTAACACGTTCATAGGAGATTCTGCAGGTTACCATAATTCTGGATATGGTAACACATATTTAGGGTCAAGAGCAGGCGTTTCCAATACGTCTGGTCATTACAACACATTCTTAGGACATTCTGCAGGTTGTCACAACGTTAGTGGCAGCAATAATATCTTCATAGGTTATGATGCTGGTTATTCTGAGACAGGTTCGAATAAACTCTACATCGCCAATAGTGTAGGTACTCCCTTGATTTATGGTGATTTTTCAACTGATAGAGTGGGTATTAATACGACCAGCCCAAATTACACACTGGATGTGAATGGAGATATAAATGCTGCTGGGTCCTACAATGTTAAGAAAGGGGGAGTCAACTACAATCATCCCGATTATGTCTTCGAACCTGATTATGAGCTTTTGCCTTTGGATGAGTTGAAAAAATATGTCTTTGAGAATAAATCATTGCCTAATGTAACCTCAGCAGAAGAGGTGAAAGAAAACGATGGGTTTAAGATGGATGAGCTTTTAATTCAAATGCTGGAGAAAATTGAGGAGCAGACCCTCTATATTTTCCAGTTGGAGGAGCGGATTGCAAAGTTAGAAAAACAGGAGAACCAATAAGGAGATATGAAAAATGAATAGATCCAAAATCCACGAAATTGTGGTTCTTCTCTTGGTTGTTTCTCTGCTGGCTTGCCCACATCTTTATGCCCAGTCTGAAAGCGAAAATTTCAAGATGGTAACGGATGTATTGGATGGGCTGGGAGGATGGTCTAAATCAAGCGATTACACCATTCCGGTCAACTCCGGAGGACAACCATCAGCCATCGGCTTATCAGAAAGCGCCAACTACGGGGTAGAAGCAGGTTTTGTACATGCTTCAGACGTTGATCGAGGTGACGTGAACGTAGATGGGATAATCAACGTTGGTGATATTGTATATCTGGTAAGCTACCTTTACAGAGGTGGACCTGAACCCTGCCCGGTGGAATCCGGAGACGTCAACTGCGATGGGATTGTGAA
>CAYOSZ010000300.1:0-3642 GCA_964406715.1 uncultured Ignavibacteria bacterium
GGATTGGTAAGTTGAGCCGTCAGCGAATGCTCCTTTTTTATCAGTCCGGGCTGCAGATGTGAGATCGACGTCAATCCTTTGACTTATAACGTCATCTGCGTAATATTCAGCACCATAAGTCAATAGCTGACGTTTTCCCAACGGTGAGTGCAGTTGAAACATGAATCCGATTGATTTGACCTCATCGTGATATTCCTGTTGAACGTTTGGGTTGGAGCTGGAAATTCTATCTAAATCCTCAGATTGGTTTTGATAGGAAAACCCGGTATTTAAAGCATTAACGAAAGAATTGATCCCCTCAAGGTCATAGCGTACGTAGGCTAGATCCCTCGTTTCCGGATTCCACTCACGCTTTAGGTCGGAGCCCGATATCAGCCTGTCCGTTCTGGGAACATTTGACTGATTGACGTGCTGCCATCCCAAAACCACATTATGTTGATCCGAGAATCTATACTTTAATTGCAGATCGGCATCCCATTCGTCATAACCGGTATAGAGCTGGAGTCCGGTTCCCTTCCCGGCCTGCAAATCATCGAACTTTTTGTAGCTGAATCCTCCAACCATACCCATCTTCCTGATATTCCCATTGAAATCAAAGCGCCCGGTTCCACCATTATCCGCGCTGGCATACCGGCTGAAGAATCTACCCTCGAAATCGAAATCCTCCTGAAAGTCTTTTCTGGACTTGGTGATTATATTAATCAAACCTCCCAGCGCATCGCTTCCATAAAGCACCGAACCAGCTCCCCGAACCATCTCAATCCTCTCAATCTGATTAATATCAATGGTATTGAGGTATTGATTGGGTCCCAGACGGAAGATGGCGTTGTTTAATCTGATCCCATCAATTAGAATCAGAATCTGATTTCCCACCAACCCCCGGATGATGGGCGATCCTCCACCGTAATTGGTCTCCTGCACCAAAATACCTACAAGCTCATTTAATGCCTCAGGTGTGGTTCGATAGTTTTTCTTTCTGATTTCCTCTGCAGTGATGACCGAGACTGATCTGGGGGAGTCTATAAGCTTCTGTTCATGACGAGCGGGGGAAATGACGTTCATATCCAGGAGATCTTTCAGGTTCATCTCCATCAGATCCATTAGATTTTGTTCACCTTCTTGGGCAAGTCCACCTGTGGGGATAAAATAAACCCACACGCAGAACAACAGGGGAAACATCCACAAACGTTTCACAGGGCACCTCCTTCAGATAGGTATTAGGTCATCTTGACCTTTACATAACCACAAGGAGCCTGCTGGTGGCGAGTTACCATGCCTTGAGTTTAGTAATCCTTCAGCTCATTTACTTCAAACCACTCAGCAGTTCAGTCCTGATTTCAGGTAGACAGTGCAAATAACTGTGAGGACGTTTGATTATACTTCCAGAGTTACGCTAGGGGACGTTGGATTCTGCTTAGAGATTTTCGGTGGGACGAAATACTTTGTTATGTATTCTAAATCGGCTGGGGGATTTTATACTTTAGATACATGCTTCAGATTTGTCTTGGTACACTTAATCCCAGAAAACTGCTATGCTAATTCTTTCATTCCCGCCAGGTCCCCCGACCTGACGGAAGGTTAAAGCCACCCGCGGCCGTCATCGTTTGTCGTTGTGGAAGCTCGCTACGAGGATAGGTTATCGAGACTCGATGCTCGGAGTTTTCCATCTTCCATCACCGAGCTTCAGGTTTCGAAACCGGCATCGCCACCGGTAACGAGTATCGAAAGGTTGTTATTCTATTATTATTTTCACCAGATTAATCAGATCCCCAACCACTTTTAACAGGAATGTATGATGGATACCGATGATCTGCTCCTGTGCCGCTTTAGAGTTAGGCAAATCGTATTTTAAGTTTGCGAATATCTTATGCAGTCTCGGATCGGTCTTGGCACTGGCATATCCGGGCAGGGCGGGAATTCCCGCTTCATTCAGCTTCCGGATCAGTTGGTTTCTGGGCAACTTCTGGGAAAGTTTATTTTTATAGCAGAAGGAATATCTCATATGAGCTCGCCTTTGGGTCCTGGGAAATTGGGATAGGATCTCGATTCCATCAATCTTGGAAAGCTCCTGGTCGAGTAGATCAAAAGTTTCCTCTCTTTTCTGACTGTAAGACTCAAGAAGATCGATTTGGGGAAGCAGTATGGCGGCTTGTAGCTCAGAGAGTTGAAAATTCTCACCTATGATACCATATGGATTGACCATTCCATCCGGCAGGTGGCCTCTATTGGTGATGGCATAACATCTTTTATACAGCTCTTCCGAGGAGGTGGTGATCATACCTCCTTGCCCGCAGGTCATCAATTTGATACCGCCGAAACTGAAGATGGCTAAATCTCCCCAACTGCCCACTTTTTTCTCATCGTAGACGGCACCATGCGCCTGAGCGCAGTCTTCCACCAGGTAAATGTCATTCTCTGTTGCCACGGCTTTGAGAGCATCAAGTTCCGCCACCGAACCGCTGATATGAACTGCTATGACAGCCTTGGTATGAGAGGTTATCCTCTTTTTGACCTCGTCTTTGGCTATGGTGAAATTTCTGGAGTTCACATCAGCAAATACCGGAGTGGCACCAACGTTCAACACGCTTTTGGGCAGGGAATAGAAATCGTATGCCGGCAGTATGATCTCATCCCCGGATTTCACGTCCAGGGCTTTCAAGGCGATGTCAATGGCCACGCTTCCATTACACACCGACACACCAAACCGACAGTCGTGAGATAGGGGAAATTCCTTCTCCAGCTTTTTGACTCTCTCTCCGGTATACTTCCACCAATCACCGCTGGCGTATATTTCAGCGAAGGCTTTTTCGATTGCTTTATTTTTTGGAGGCCAGTTCACTTCGCTTCCTTTATTGGAGGTGAACATTTGTTATTATCCCCCTCACCCTTACCCTCTCCCCTAGGGGAGAGGGAATTTTCCATCTTACATTTTCCTTGTTTTTTTAACCAACTGCCCAGCTAATAAAATGGCGTTTATCATTCCTTTTGGATCAGCTCTCCCTTTTCCTGCGATATCCAGCGCCGTCCCGAAATCGGGAGAGGTGCGGATAATGGGCAAACCGATGGTGACGTTGACCGCCCCTCCCCATCCCCTCATCTTCAAAGGAATCAATCCCTGATCGTGATACATGGCAAGGATGCAATCGAAATTACTTGAGATTGTCGGAGAGAAGATGGTGTCGGACGAAAACGGTCCGCAGGCTTTTATGCCCTTTTGTTGAGCGAACTTGATCGCCGGTATGATGAATCTCTTCTCCTCACTCCCCAGGATTCCTTCCTCACCGCAATGAGGATTCAAAGCGCAAACGCCGATTTTGGGCTTTTTGATACCAAAATATCTGGGGAAGAATTCCTGAATGAGCTTCAGTTTTTGGATAATCATCTTTGCGGTTAATGTGCTTGAAATCTCCGAAAGAGGCAGGTGGGTGGTGACAAGAACGACTTTGTACTTTTCAGTCCACTGTCCACCGTCGACTGTGGACTGCGGACTGTGGTCGGCGACAAACATCATGGCATATTCGGAGGTGGCGGTGAGATGAGCCAAAAGTTCGGTATGTCCGGGGAAATCATATCCTCCCAGATGAAGTCCCTTTTTGGACAGCGGTGCGGTCACCATGGCGTCTATTTGGTTTGAAAGAGCCA
>CAYOSZ010000301.1:0-3624 GCA_964406715.1 uncultured Ignavibacteria bacterium
CAGACTCCAGTCGTGAGGCTTTTTGGGTCTCCCCCAGCCAGTCGAGCATCAACTTGACGCTCAGGAGAGTGGCCATGGGATTGACCTTGTTCATGCCGGCGTACTTGGGAGCAGAGCCGTGAGTCGGCTCGAAGACCGCATAGTCGTCCCCGATGTTACCGGAACATGCAAAGCCCAATCCTCCCACCAGCTGGGCGGAGAGATCGGATACTATGTCGCCGAACATGTTGGAGGTGATCAGCACGTCGTAGTCTTCGGGATTTTTTATCAGCCACATGCACATAGCATCGATGTTGGTTTCCCAAAGCGGGATGTCGGGATACTCATTGGCGATCTTTCGTGCTTCCCTCACCATCAATCCGGAGGTCTCCCTTATCACATTGGGCTTCTCCACCACCGTGACCGACCTTCTTTTGTGCTTTTGGGCATATTCGAATGCATCGCGGACTATGTTCTGACAGGCCTTCCTGGTGTTTATGCGTAAGCTGACGGCTATATCCTCAAGCGGTGTCTTCTCAAATTTCTTCATTCGTTCATGGTGCTTACAGAGAACCGACATTACCTCTGCAGGTAAAGGATGGAATTCGACCCCGGCATAGAGGTCTTCGGTATTCTCCCGGAATACGACCAAATCCACGGTGTCCCGATAATTAAGCGGGTTGCCCGGATAGGCTTTGCATGGCCTGAGATTTGTCCGCAGGTTGAAAAGTTGTCGCAGCTTCACTATGGGGCTGAAGTAAACGTATCCTTTATCCTTTAAAGCAGGAGCAAGCTCTGATTCTGCCTCCTCCTTGGGTTTGGAGGTGATGGCACCGAAAAGGCAGCAGTCGGTGTCATTCAATAGTTGGATGGTTCTGTCCGGCAGGGCATTTCCCTCCTTGCACCAGAATTCCCAGCCGATATCGCCGGGGATGTACTCCGCATCCAATTTTATTTTTTCCAGAACTATCCTGGCTGCATTCAAAACGTCAATCCCGATGCCATCTCCGGGAAGCCAGGCGATCTTGTATTTTGCCATAAGAGATTTCCTCCTTTTTCAAAACGAAATGTCTGTAAAGAAATTAAAGCGGATTATCTGAAGACCATATAATAAGGTAGCTTGTCAAAAAAGAATACTGCTAAAATTCCAAATCCAGAGAAATACAGTGCACGTCGCCCAGATCTGATTTGTAAGGGAGAAATGCATAATCGATTGCATAATTCTTGTACTTGATTCCCATTCCGAATGAAAGGTCTTTCTCGTCGTAGCCCAGCTGGTAGCCTGCTCTTAGCTTTAGGCTCTGGTATAAACCGTATTCTCCGCCCAGATGAACTTTCGCTTCATCGTCTCTGGGTTTGACCACATCCAGGCTCAAATTAAAATCGCTTTGCCAGTTCTCTTTTTCGAAAAGACAGCTCACCCCGGCTTTATACCGGGTGGGAAGTGAATAGCTTTCTTCCTCGAATTTCATCTTGGAGCCTAAATTTAAAACTGCAGCACCGAAGGTTAACTTTTCAAGAATAGGATTGCTGCCATCGGCGAAAGGAGAAAAGATGCCGCCCAGATCGAATCCCAATCCGCTGGCTGAGGAGATGTCGATCTTCTCATAAATCCATTTCGCCGAAAGCCCGACTGCATATTTATCTCCCAGCCATCGGGCATAGGAAAACCATGCCACCAAGTCGTGGGCATCAAAAAGAGCCAGCGGTTCGGTGGTGGGAGCATCCCTTCTTTGAATATCCGGAACCTTACCCAATGAGATGCTCAAACCAAACACGTTTTCCCCTGTCCTGATGGCAGAGGAAAAATGTTCGGCGGTAATGTCCTGAAACCATTGAACGTGGGTGAAACTGATCTGAGTTCCCTTTGTGCCGGATATGGCTGCCGGATTCCACAAAGGTGAGCTCACCCCGCTGGATTGAGAGGTGAAAGCCTCGCCCATCCCCGTAGCCCTTGCCCCGGCTCCGATTTTCAAAAAGCTCAAACTGGAGGTGCCGCTCTTTTCATCTTTGGAATTGGCCTCGGGAACTAAAATAGCAACCAGGAAAAGCAAAATGGTAACGGATAAGACAACTTTACCCTTCAATTTTATCTCCTTTTGTCAGTTCGGCATAAGCTTTTCTTATATTCTCCTGGTGTCTGTCCACGTTCCGGCGGGCAAGTTTGAGAAACTCGTCTCTTTTTACAATTTCGGCTAAGGTAAGGTCTTCCTGTATGAATTTCCTGCAGTTCTCCAAGAGGTTCTCGAAATATTCCAAAAGACGCCCTATCTCCTGCTTGCCACATAAGAACCCGTGTCCCGGAACCAGATGATCAAAATCCATGCCCTGTATGGTTCTTAAAGCCGAAATCCACCTTTCTATGTCTGCATCCTTTGTATACGGGTAACGTCCCTGAAAAATGAGATCGCCGGCGAACAAAACCTTTGAGGAAGGGATATAAGCTACGGAGGTATCTTTAGTGTGACCACCCAGGTGCCTTAAGTTCACCTTCAGGTTACCCAGGTCTATCTGGTATGTCTCATCGAAGACCACATCGGGAAGATTTATATTAAGATGGGCTAATTTCTCTTTCCACTCCGGATTCTCGTCCGTCCATTTCCGGATGGATTCCTCGCTCCACTCCGTCTTACGGAGGGCGCTCATGATGTCTCTGCACTCCCGGCAGGCCACCACCTTGGCGGAGAATACCTGATTGCCAAAGGTATGATCCGAATGATGGTGGGTATTGAAAACGTATCTGATGGGCTTCTGGGTGACCGATCTTATCTTTTTCAGGCTCAGGGTGGCGTGGTACGGTGAAAGGTTGGTATCGATAACCAGAATGCCGTTTTTACCGATCACGAATCCGGTATTCGGTTCCTTCTCTCCTCCCAGGATGCAGTATACACTTTCGGTTAATCTTCTTAAGTTCATCGGCGAATTGAAACCAGCAACAACTTGGAATTTTTAAGTTTTATCAAGCTGCCCCACAACCGGGGAAACGTGCAATCGTGAAACCGATTGACCAACCCTCGAACGCAGGTTAATCCCCAAGCATCTGTTGATTTGTCGAGCTTCAGTTTAACCCGTTAGATAGGTCGATCAGGCAAATCCTCTCTTTTGGTTTTGAGAACTTAGAACTCAAACTGAAGTGAGATCAAATGATCTGTGCTATCCTCCACCCGGCTGGTGACGAAAGCATAGTCAAAGCCCAAAACCGCAGACTGAATTTTGTGCCTTAATCCCAGTCCGAAAGTGAACGAGCCCCTGTCGTATCCTATCCGCCCTGCGACGCTCTCCAGCGCCCACCCTTCCACCCCCAGATGAATCTTCTCCTTTTGTTTTTCGCTCTTATCGATCTCAGAGGAGACTAAAATTCTATCCTCCCAGAGAAGATATGATGCACCAATCCTTATATTGAACGGAAACTCCTCCGTGACCGAGGAGCCCAACAGGTTAGGATCACGGCTTTTCCAATAGTCCCCGGAGGTCCAGGAGTATTTCATTCCCACGTTCTCCACTGCCGCTCCCAATCGCAACCCGGGCATGGGCTTTCCCATGACGGAGAAGCCGAAACCGACTCCGTAGGCGTTGAGGTTGGCCAGATTGTACTGGATGTATTCTATAGCCAGCCCCACCGACAACCGGTCAATGATCCTGCGT
>CAYOSZ010000302.1:0-3623 GCA_964406715.1 uncultured Ignavibacteria bacterium
CTTCTCCGCGTGGGTTTCGGACAATGAACCGCCGAACACGGTGAAATCCTGGGAGAAGACGAAGACCAATCTTCCATCGATGGTGCCGCAACCGGTGACCACGCCATCGCCAAGATATCTTTCATTCTCCAGCCCGAAATCCCGGCAGCGGTGCTGGACGAACATGTCGAACTCTTCGAAGCTCCCCTCATCCAAAAGCAGATCCAATCTCTCCCTGGCGGTCAACTTTCCCTTTTTATGCTGCGAGTCTATGCGCTTCTGCCCACCGCCCAATTTGGCCTGCTCCCTCAGTTTTTTCAAACGCTCGATCTTTTCCTCTAAAGACATAATACACTCACCTGCCAAAAGGATTTAGTAACTTACCATTATTGTGGGGACAACTGGTAGGGACAACTCATGAGTTGTCCCTACAAAATTCCTGCAAATTCTTACAAATCCATACAAATCTATAACAATCCCTGCAAAGTCCCTATTGGGAATAAATATCTCTAATCTTTATTTCCTCTCCCGCTTTCTCCAACTTACCGATTTTCACTTTCAAGTCATGATCAAAAGCCAATGGCCATCCGTCATTCAGGCACATTTGCAGAAATTTTCTTTTCTGCTCCATGGTCTGTCGGGGAAAAAGATCCACCGAAGCCACGTAGGGAATTCTCAGATGATAGGTGGAGGGGATGATGTCACCGGGGCAAAGGATTTTATCATCCCCATCCTGGATTAACACCGCCTGATGTCCGGGAGTGTGACCTCCGGTATCGATCAGCCTTATTCCCGTCGCCACCTCATCCTCTCCGTATATCAGCTCCAGCAGGTTTTCCTCCTCCAGGATTTTCAAGTTTGAGGTGAAATAGGTGGCGGAGGTCCTCTCATCCGGGTGCATGGCTTCATCCCATTCCTTAAGCTGCACCACGTGCCGGGCATTGGGGAAACGGGGGATTTTCTTGCCTTTCTTGTCCAGCTTTATGACTCCACCGGCGTGATCAGCGTGCAGGTGGGTTAAAAGAACTAAGTGTATGTCTTCCGGGGTGAGATGAAGTTGGGATAACTTTTTCTCCAGACCAGAGGGCTTTTCGATTCCAAACATCTTCTTTTGCCTATCGCTTAAGGCATCTCCTATTCCTGCATCGATAAGTATGTTTTCGCCGTCGGTTTTAACCAGAAGCAAGTTGATGTCCAGCTTCACCATGTTGTTGTGGTCGGGAGGATTCAATTTCTCCCAGATGATCTTGGGGACCACACCATACATGGCTCCCCCGTCGATCTTGAAGCTGTTTTCCACGATGGAAAAGATTTCAAAGTTACCGAATTTCATGATGTTTTCTTTAATGCCCAAGCCATGAAGGCTTGGCTACGCGTTTACCTCTCCCCCTGTCCTACGGATCTTAGATGTTCCCCCTCTCCACATTTGTGGAGAGGGGTTCACCCTGAAGGGGACTAAGGGGGTGAGGTTATCTCAAGTAGTTTGCTGCGATCACCAACCTTTGAACCTCAGAGGTACCTTCATAGATTTCCGTGACCCTCTGATCCCTGTACAACTTCTCTATTTGCGATAACTCTCCGATATAGCCATAGCCTCCGTGTATCTGCATGGCTTTGTTGACACAGAAGTTTGCCGTCTCGGAAGCAAAGAGCTTGGCTTGGGCGGCAGCCAGACCTACGCGTTCGCCTTTATCTTCCATCATAGCGGCTTTATAGGTAAGAAGCCGGGCGGCTTCCAATCTGGTGCTCATGTCCGCAATCATCCACTGGATGGCTTGAAGCTTGGCGATGGGCGCGCCGAACTGCTCCCTTTCTTTGGCGTATTTTACGGATTCATCAAAAGCTCTCTGGGCCAGTCCCACCGCTTGTGCGGCCACTCCGATTCTGGCACCGTCCAAGGTTTTCAAAGCCATCTTGAATCCCTTTCCCACCTCACCCAAGAGATTTGATCTGGGAACCCTTACATTCTCCAACTTCAGCCTTCCGGTGGTCGCCGTCCGCATCCCCATTTTCCATTTGAGCTTCTCTGCTTTAAATCCGGGAGTCCCCTTCTCTAAAAGGATGGCCGAAACCTTATCTTTTTCACCCTCTTCAACGATCTTGGCGAATAACACCACCAGATCCGCCACGTCACCGTGCATGATGAAGATCTTTTCACCGTTTATCACGAAATGGTCTCCGTCTATTTTGGCGGTGGTTTTCTGGTTGGCTGCGTCTGACCCGGCATTGGGTTCGGTTAAGCCGAAGGCTCCTATTATCTCTCCGGATGCCATCCTGGGAAGATACTTCTTCTTATGCTCTTCAGAACCAAAGGTCTCGATGGGATAGGAAGCCAGGTTGTCCACCGCCATTATGAGAGCGGTAGCAGCATCAAACCACGATATTTCCTCAATTAGGGTTACATATTCTATCTTGCTTTTTGCGCCGCCTCCATACTCCTTGGCCAAGGGGTAGGCCATAAATCCGGCCTGTGCCATTTTCTTAAACAAATCTAAAGGGAATTCTTCCTCTCTTCGGTCTAACTCTGATGAGATCGGTTCGATCTCCTTCTGACCGAATTTCTTGGCCATGTCTCTTACTGCTTGCTGACTTTCAGTCATATTATAGGCCATGACTCCTCCAGTTCCGTTTTGGGGTTAGTAAATCACCGGTAATTTGCCTTGTGACGGTGCGGTACAGATTCCACAGGTTGCGCAATCTTATAATTTATGGATTTTTTGCCGATAAACAACAGGAAAATGATGATTTAAAGAAGAATTTGCTCAGAGAGGAATAAGTGTAAAGAGGACATGGGATGAGAGAATAAACTATCCCCGGATATGCCAAACGCAGAAAATGCGGGTCTTCTAATCGGAATTATGCCAGTTCTTTCTTTGACAGGAAAAACCGAAGCGAAAAATTGGTTAAATGATTTTTTCTTCCTTTCCTCTCTCCCCCACCGCCTTTTTCACGTACTCTATCGCTTCGGTGGTGGTGGTGCCGGGGGTGAAAAGCATTCCCACGCCCATCTTCTTCAGTTTCTCTATATCCTCCCGGGGGATGATGCCTCCTCCAAAGAGAAGAATGCGCTCTGCTCCCTTTTCCTTCAAAAGCTCCAGCACCCGGGGAAAGAGGGTCATGTGGGCACCGGAGAGGATGCTCATTCCGATGGCATCCGCATCCTCCTGAATGGCTGCCTCCACGATGGTCTCCGGGGTCTGGCGCAGGCCGGTGTAGATCACCTCGAATCCGGCATCCCGGAAAGCAGCGGCAATCACCTTGACCCCCCGATCATGCCCGTCCAACCCGGGTTTGGCTAAAAGAATTCTGATTTTTCGTTCCATAGTTTTCTCCTGTTTTGGTCGGGCAAGATGCCCGATCCATGATATTTCCTCCTCACCCCCGCCTTTGGTGGTTCGACTTAGCTCACCACCCTGAGCAAATCGAAGGGTGGGATCTTCGACCTGTATCCCTCTCCCCATTGGGGAGAGGATTAAGGTGAGGGGACTCTGTTTTCTTCCTATCCTTTGTTCCACCTCATCCTGACCTTCTCCCCAGAGGTATGAACCGTATGGTACATACCAGAGGGGAGAAGGAACCCCCGGTCTAAATCAACGGTGGCTCCACATATTCCCCGAATATCCCCCGCAGAACGTCGCATATCT
>CAYOSZ010000303.1:0-3622 GCA_964406715.1 uncultured Ignavibacteria bacterium
TTGGGCTTGCTCAAATGTGCACACCGGTGATTTTCGATTTCATCCTCACCCTCAAGAAAGGACTTGCAGTACGGACAATAGGGGAAAGGTAAGAGGACCAAGGCATTCCAGCAGTCTTTACAAACGTCCTCCTCTTCTTTCTTCAGGGGATTCCGGCAGATGGGGCAACTCTGGGGGTAGACGAAATCCAGGATGTCGTCTTTAAGTTCCAAAAGTAAATCTCTGATCTTAATGCCGGGCATCGGATTTTGGGAAAAATCTAAGTCTAATTGCTCGGTTCTTTATCTGTGCCAAATGTGCTTCCGCAGGCAGCTTTTTTTTTCGTTCTACTCCTCAGATAGAACCACATAAAGACTGAGATCAAGAAGATCAAGACGATCAAAGCCTGGTTGACGGTGAAATCCACGCCGCCGATTCTGGCAAAGATCATGCTCTCCTCATAGTATCTGAAGAAATCGACGGTGAATCTTGCCACCGAATAAAAAATCAGCATCAACCAGAAGGTGAAGCCGTTAAAATGCTTGAATCTTTCCAGAAATATGAGAATCGCCAGGATGAGAAACCCGTAGAAGGAGGCAACCAGTTGAATGGGAAAGATGGGAATATCCGGAAACATATACCCTGCCGGGGAATTGGGGGGGAAGATCATGGCCAAACAGCTGTGGCTGGGTGTGCCGAAGCAGCAGCCGTTGAGAAAACAGCCGATGCGGGCTATGCCCAATCCCAGCATGATGGAGGGGGCCACCACGTCTGCAATTCTCCACAGGTTCAGCTTCTTGATAAGGATGTAAATCATGCTGCAGACGATTGCCAGAATCACTCCCCCGAACATGGAGAGCCCGCCAATGCCTATCTCCCCCGTGCTTTGAACGGGATTGATCATATCCAGAATCCGACCTTCGAATTCCTCCAGATGATAGATCACATAAAAGAACCTGGAACCCACGATGGCGGAAATCAGAATGATAAGGGACAAATCGGGAAGCCACTCGATCCCCAGACCCTGTTTTCTGGCTCTTCTGGCGGTAAACCATATTCCCGATATGAACGCTAAAGTCAAAAGAGGTCCGTATGTTCTCAACGTCAGGGGGCCAAGTTCAAACAGAATCGGGTGCATGATTTCTCCTCAACAGAATAAGTTTACGGCTCTTCTTTCAAATGACCGCTGAAAGGATCCATTAATCCACATTTCTTGGGGTCGAATGAATTCGGCCCCTACTACTTTAATACTCAAACCACCTGGAGTTGATTGCCAGAAGGATTCCCAGGGCCACCCAACTGAGAAGCATGGACGATCCGCCATAACTGACGAAAGGTAGGGGCAGACCGGTAACCGGCATCACCCCCAGAGTCATCCCCACATTGACCATCATCTGAAAAATGATCATGGCGATCAGTCCAATGGCTACGTTACTGGAGAAGGTATTCCGGGTTTTCTGGGCAATCAGGATTCCTTTGATAATCAGAAAAGTGAACAATCCGAGCAAAACCACTCCACCTATCAATCCGAATTCCTCTCCCAGCACGGAGAACACGAAATCGGTATGCTGATGAGGAAGAAAAGCCAGCTTGGTCTGGCTCCCCTCCAGATATCCCTTTCCCGCCAGCCCGCCCGATCCGATGGCCACCTTGGATTGAATTATCTGGTAGCCCGCTCCCTGCGGGTCTCTCCCCGGATCCAGAAATACGATGATGCGGTCTTTTTGATAATCGTGCAGCTTGTTCCAGACCAAAGGGGTGATCATTCCAAAGGCTAAGTTAAGCATCAAAAAACCTACGGAGAAGACGAAGCCTGGTCTCACCCGGTACAAAAGCAAGACCAGAATGAAGAAAAACAATGCCCAGGGTACCCAGTGAAAGGCACAGATGAGACTGATGAAGGGGGAGACTATCAGAAAAAGATAAAAAAGAGGAACCCCCGACCAGAAAAGCATGGAGATTAATATGGCGAAGAAGACCAGCGAAGTTCCCAGATCCGGCTGCTTCAAAATCAGAAGCGCGGGCAAAAGCGCCATGCCCGTCACGCTCACCAGCCATCTGAAGCTGTAAATGGAACGCTTGGAATAAGCCTAGTACCTGGCTAAAGGGAAGTTGGAGGCGATCTTGGCAAACTCCGCAGGTTGAATGTTAAAGCCGCCGATGGAGATCCACCGTGCGGCTCCCATTTTGGATGAACCGATCATCAATATCAAAACCAGGGTAAAGATGGAGAGAACGTATATCAAATAGGAGAAAACCTCGTAAAACCTCAAGGGGACCAAAAAGGTCAGAACGCAAGCTGAAAGTCCCACCAACACCCAGATGATCTGTTTGACATATATCCCGCGCTCTGCCGGATTGTCACTGTGAAGTTTGGCACTGTAGATCATCAAAATCCCCATGGCCGAGAGCATCAAAGCGACGATGAGAAGCGTCAGGTCGAATTCTTTGGAGTGTAATTTTATCATCACCTGTCTTATTCGTGTTGACGATTCGGATCAAAAATCAGTGACTGCAGAACTCAGGGTGTTTTCCTTTTGACCTTGAGCCAAATCTCCTTTTAAGTATCTCTCAAAAATCTTTTTTGCCACCGGTGCGGCAAAGGTGCCTCCGTGACCTGTGTTTTCGATTAAGACCACCACCACTATCTGCGGATGGGGGGCCGGGGCATAGCCCGCAAACCAGGCGTGATCTTCGCCGTGGGGATTCTGAGCGGTGCCGGTTTTTCCTGCCACCACCATGTCGGGAATCTCAGCTAAAATCCCGGTTCCATGGGGATCATTTACCACCCCTATCATGGCTTGCTGCAGCACCTTCAAGGTGTTGGGGGAAAAGGGGAGAGTCCTGGTCACCTCCGGCTGGGTGGAGATGATCCGCCCATCCGGTGTGATCACCTCTTTGACCAGATGGGGTCTGTAGAGCTTCCCATCTTCTGCCAGACCGCCAAGAAAAACCGCCAGTTGAAGCGGTGTGGTTAGAATCTCTCCCTGCCCGATGGATAAGTTGATTATCAGATTTTTGACCCAATCACCTTTTCCGTATTTATGGTGATAATACTCCAGCGTGGGAACCAGGCCTTTGGCCTCGTCCGGCA
Organism: uncultured Ignavibacteria bacterium; assembly: GCA_964406715.1. Taxonomy (GTDB): domain Bacteria; phylum Zixibacteria; class MSB-5A5; order MSB-5A5; family SM1-73; genus SM23-73-3. Next base: position 3,074 of record CAYOSZ010000303.1, read on the forward strand.
TATCAATTCCCGTCTTTTCTCCTAACCCACACATCCGGGCATAGTGGCTCCATTTCTCCAGCCCCACCTTCAGACCCAGCTGATAAAAATAGATGTCGCAGGACTGGATGATGGCATCCTCTAAGTTCAATCTCCCGTGTCCCTCGGGTCTCCAGCAGCCGAAATTCCTCTTTCCAAATTGAAAAGAACCATCACAGGGTGATAGAGTCGTGTTTCTATTTACCAGATTTGTCTCCAGGGCTATCGCCGCGGTGAGAAGTTTCAGCACGGAGCCGGGAGGATAGCTGGCTTGAATCGTACGGGTGAGCAGGGGATGAAGAGGATTGGTAAGAATTTCATTCCATTCTTCCGGGGACATGGCTCCGGCAAACAGGTTGGCATCCAGCCCGGGTTTGCTCACCAGGGCAAGAATTTCCCCATCCCGTGGATTTAAAGCCACCACCGCCCCGCTTTTGTAATCCGTTAGAGCAGATTCGGCCACCGCCTGAAGATCAAGATCGATGGTCAACTTCACGTCCGCACCGCTGATTGGAAGATCCGGCTTTCTCT
>CAYOSZ010000304.1:0-3616 GCA_964406715.1 uncultured Ignavibacteria bacterium
ACGAGTTTTCCATTCTGGTTTGCTTGATTTCTTTTCACAAAAGCATAAATTTACCTTGAAAAGAAAAAGGCGAGGAGGTACTTTATGTACATGCTGAAAAAGTTGATGGCTGTACTTTGGATGATTTTCTTTTTTACCGGGGCATCCGATGCTTTTGCCGATTGGAGTTTGGACCTGGAGACGGGAGCTGTGTTCTGCGGATACAACGACGTGCAGGTTCCCAGGGAATCAGGCACCAGGTTCTCACTCACCGAAGATCTAAAGACCGATCCCAACTACTTCTTCAGAATAAGACTATCCTATTCGATTACGGACAGACATCACGTCTCAGCCTTAGCTGCGCCCTTGCGACTGGATGCCAGCGGACAGGTGGATCAGCTCATCAGATTCAATGAAGAAAAATTCCCGGCTGATACGCCGTTGAATGCCAGGTACCGCTTCGATTCTTACCGTTTGACCTATCGCTATGACGTTTATCATAAGGAGAAATTAAAAGTGGGCCTGGGCTTCACTGCCAAAATCAGAGATGCTTCCATAAGCCTGGAGTATAAGGATAATAAGACGGAGAAGAAAAACACCGGTTTCGTCCCTCTCTTGAACTTCAAAGTTGACTGGACATTGGCCAGGCGATTCGGACTTCTGCTGGAGGGGGATGCGCTTGCTGCTCCCCAGGGGAGGGCAGAAGACGTTTTGCTGGCAATCCGGTATACTTTGACCGAGAATGAGAGATTGAAACTGGGTTACAGACTGCTTGAGGGGGGCGCGGATGTGTTTGAGGTTTATAATTTCACTTTAATCCATTACGTCGTCGTGGGTTTAATGGTAACGTTCTGAAATCTTGATTTAACGGAAGATTCGATGGATCAACTCACCGCTTCAAAACCGAAGGAGACATCCGGAAAAGTCTTGTAGTTGATTTCCCTACTGCCTACTATGATGGGCAGAAAACAAAATAACACACATTAGGCAGGTTAAACCGGCGGCTACCCGTCGAAAGAGAGGATGAAGATGAAAAAAGCATTCGTTTTTCTTGTGGTTTTGTTAATCGCAGGATGTTCGACGGAATCGGAGACGAAGAAAGAGACAAAAGAGCTGCCGAATTTCGATGAGTTGTGGGATTACGGCGATCCCGCAGGAACCGAGACAAAGTTTCGGGAGTTGCTGCCGGCAGCAAGGGAGTCTAAAGATACCTCTTACCATGCCCAGCTGTTGACCCAGATTGCCAGAACCTTGGGATTGCAGCGCAAGTTCGAAGAGGCCCACCGGACCTTAGATGAAGTCGAAACCATGTTAACGGACGAATTGATAGTTCCCCGAATCAGATATCTTCTGGAGCGAGGACGGGTTTTCAATTCCTCCGGCGAAGGGGATAAATCCAGACCGTTGTTTCTGGAAGCCTGGGAACTGGGAGTCAAAAGCAAAGAGGACTTCTATGCCGTGGATGCGGCTCATATGCTGGGAATCGTCGAGCCACCGGAAAAGCAGTTGGAGTGGAACGCCAAAGCGATAGAGCTGGCGGAGAAATCAGAAGACCGGCGGGCAAGAGGTTGGCTGGGCTCTCTGTACAACAATAGCGGCTGGACCTATCACGAGTTGAAACAATATGATAAGGCGCTGGAATTGTTCGAAAAGGCTTTGAGATTCCAGGAGGAGAAGCAAAACGAAGAGGGCATAAGAATCGCCAGATGGACGGTCGCCAGAACTTACCGGTCGATGGGAAAGATAGAGGAAGCTCTTCAAATCCAAAAAGATTTGGAGCAGGAGTTCGAGCAAAAAGGCATCCAGCAGGACGGGTACGTTTACGAGGAACTGGGAGAATGCTTGCTGTTATTGAAAAAGGATGAGGAATCACGAAAATACTTCAAACTCGCATATGACCTGCTTTCAAAAGACCCCTGGCTGGCTGCCAACCAACCGGAAAGATTGGAAAGATTAAAAAAACTTGGCCAGGCGGAGAAATGATCGTCCGGTTAGCCACCAAAGGGAGAAGACAGAATGTTAAAGATTTTAAACATCGACAACCTGCCCCATGAATTCGTCGACGATTTTGAGTTTGAATCCCCAATGAAAACGACCTATCTGGGAGCGGCCGCAGGCAGTGATAAAATCTACGTCAACGTCGATTACGTCAAGCCGGGAGCCAAAAGCGTCAAATATCATTCGCATTCTGAGCAGGAGGAGTTCTTCTTGATTCTCAAAGGAAGCGGCATATTGAGAATGAACGACCAGGAGGTTTCGGTTAAACCGGGTGACTTTGTGGCCAAGCCTGCAGGAAAGGGCATAGCGCACCAATTTATAAATGACGGCTCGGAGATTCTTCAGATACTGGACTGTGGATTGAATGAACTTAACGAGGAAGTTACCTATCCCGACGAGGGGGTAATTCTTTTAAAAAAGCAAAGGCTGGCTTTCAAGCTCTCGGACGCACTTGAAGATTGGTCGTCTGATCCAAACAGGTAGAAGATGGAACAGACATAACCTGACAACGTATTTGGCGGTTGCCATAATTTCAAAAGGAGAGGCTCAACATGGCTTCTGAAAAGCTCTGGAGGTGTCCAAAATGCGGAAGACAGTTTGCCAATCGCAATCAGACCCATGCCTGCGGACATTATACCGTAGAAGAACATCTGAAAGGCAAAGGCCCCCGGGTGGTTTCTCTGTATAAACGGTTCGCCGAACTGGTGGAGGAGTGCGGTCCGGTGATCCTGGCACCCTCCAGGAGCAGAATCGGATTTCAGGTGAGGATGATCTTCGCTTCGGTCAGCTTGAACCAAGGCAGCCTGTCCTGCCAGGTGGTCTTGTCCCGGCGTCTGGAGAATCCAAGGTTTATCAGCATCCAGTCGCTTTCTCCAAGAAATCACGTTCATCGTTTCAGGATACAATCCATCGACGAGTTGGACCACGAGGTTATTTCATGGCTGAAGGAGGCATACCGGGTGGGAGAGCAGAGACACCGGTCGGGATAACGGGCAATCCCGATTTCCGGAAAACAAAGCGAGTTTAAAGACGATAGCCATGAAAAAATATCATATGAATAGAAAAGAAGGTGAGATCGCGGATAAAAGCGAACTGTTTGAGATTTTGGGACAGGGGAAATACGTAACCATAGCCATGTGTCGCGAAAACGAGCCATACATCGTCACGCTGAGCTACGGATATGATGAGAACAAAAACGCTCTCTATTTTCATTGTTCTCTCAAAGGATTAAAGCTGGATTTGGTAAAGGGTAATCCCAGCGTATGCGCCACGGTAATAGAGGATGAGGGATATCGGATGGGTGAGTGCGATCAAGCATACCGGTCGGTGGTCTTTTGGGGGAGGATGCAAAAAGTCGAAAATTTGCAGGAGAAAAAACATGGGATGCAGATATTGCTGAATCATCTGGAGGACGATCCGGATCAGGTGCGAAAGCGTATCTTGAAATCGGATGAAGCATACGAAGAAGTTGGAATACTGAGATTAGATATCACGGAAATATCCGGGAAACAGAGAGAATAATGAAAGGTTCATGTTCATGAAAGAAATAAGGATCGACACGAAGGTGAAACTCAACAACGGTGTCGAAATGCCCATCTTCGGATTGTTCAGATCGAGGTGCAAAACTCTGTAGCCGCGC
>CAYOSZ010000305.1:0-741 GCA_964406715.1 uncultured Ignavibacteria bacterium
CCTCGATGGTCTTCTCTTTTCTGAGTTCATCCAGATAGCCGGTTTTATCGGCAATCGATGCGGTAAGCTGGTCTATGCTCAGTTTCTCCTTTAAACCTGAGAATTCATCCAGCATCCTGCGGAAATCATCCAATGCGCTTTTTAATCTGGGATAGATTCCTTCGATTTGATCTATCCGCTTTAATCCCTCAAGAAGACTCAGGTGATTGCTCAAACAGAAATATTCGATTTTCGAGATGGTCTTTGCTCCGATCCCTCTGCCCGGCACGTTAATGATTCTTTTCAGGCTCAGATCATCCTGGGGATTTGCCAGCACCTTCAGGTAGGCTAAGATATCTTTCACCTCTTTCCGCTCGTAGAATCTCAAGCCCCCCACTATCACATAGGGAATACCGCTGTCTCTCAGTTGCTGCTCGAAAACACGAGATTGGGCATTGGTGCGGTAGAGGATGACGAAATCGGATCTGGAATAATCGGCAGAGCCGGCCAGATGCTGGATTCGCTTCACCAATGCCTCCGCCTCCTGATGTTCGTCTTCTGAGATCAAAAGGCCGATTCTTTCCCCTCCCTCGACTTTTGTGTAGAGGGTTTTACCTTTCCTTTGCTGGTTATTCTTTACCACCGAGCTTGCTGCGTCCAAGATCACCTGGGTGGAACGATAATTCTGCTCCAGCTTTATCACCCGGGCGTCCGGATAGTCCTTTTCGAAATTGAGGATGTTATTTATGTCCGCCCCCCTCC
>CAYOSZ010000305.1:751-3572 GCA_964406715.1 uncultured Ignavibacteria bacterium
CAGCCATAGATGGATTGATCCTCATCCCCCACCACGCAGAGATTTCGATTCTCCGATGCCACCAGGTTTACCAGAACGTATTGTGCCCGGTTGGTATCCTGATATTCATCGATCAGGATGTGCTGGAATCTGTTCTGATATTCTTCTAAAATCCGGGCTTGATTTGATAGCAGCTCCACCGTCTTCATTATCAGATCGTCGAAATCGAAGGCATTGGCATCTGTAAGCTTTTTTTGATAAAGCGGGTAGATCTTTGCCACGTTCTCCTCGAAATAATCCTTAGTCTGGGATGAGAAATCCTCGCAGGCGAGCAAAACGTCCTTGGCTGAGGAAATGCGGTTTCCCACGGCATCCGGTGAGAAGTCTTTGGTGGAGACGTTCAGCTCCTCCATGCATTTCTTTATCAACGATTTTCGGTCGCCATCGTCATAGATGCTGAAGTTTCGGGTATAGCCCAAAAGGTCTGCATTCCTTCTTAATGTCCTGGCGCACCACGAATGAAACGTGCCGAGCCACGCGCCCATGCCAGCTTTGCCCAGGAGCTTCTCCACCCTCTCTTTCATCTCACCCGCCGCCTTGTTGGTAAAGGTCACTGCCATGATCTGTCGAGGAGGGATTTTCTCGACTCCGATCAGATATGCGATGCGACAGGTCAGCACCCGGGTTTTACCGCTGCCTGCCCCGGCCAGGACCAGAAGCGGACCGGAGTTATAGGTGACGGCTTCCCTCTGGGGTGGGTTCAAATCTTTTAAAAAATCAACGTCCATCTCCCTCCTCGACTTAGCTTCAATAAATGATGTTAAATCTCAGCCCGCTGGTCTCCTCACCGGGGATACCCAAAGCACTTTATCCGTGATATAATAATAAAAAGCGAACGCCTTTCAAAGAAGTTTTCATAAACGACGATATCCAATTGGCTGGTTGTTCATGGAAACGCAATTTATTTTTGATCTGCCTGAAGCCGGACGACCTGTAGGGGCCGACGCTCCAAACTGACTGTTAATATGGAGTGTCAGGCTACAACTTGACCTTGAAATCAGAAAGCTAAGTCAACAGTCTAAAAAGTCTCGTCCAAAGTAATTCTTGAGGAACCTCAACAAAAGACTTGACAGGGACGTATTGTTTCGGTTAAATTAGGCCAAATTGACATTCGATCCGTAACTTGAGATGATAGAAAAGGAAAAGATGAAAATCAAAAAGATAATTGGAATAGAACCAGCCCCCCCCGGTTTTCACGTGTTCAGCGCTTTCAAGCTTCCCCGCCTGGGTTTGCCCATTCTCGGCACGATCTTAAGAGATAAAGGATATCAGGTCAAGTTGTTTTGCCAGGACCTGGCTCCCATCGACTGGGCGGAAGTCTTATCCGCGGATATGGTGATGATCTCCACCATCACCAGCACCACTCCGGAGGCTTATCGTATAGCCAGACAGGTAAAGGAAAAGGCACGGGTTTTGGGACGGGACATCACTATCGTGATGGGAGGAGCGCATGTCACCTTCATGGCGGATGAGGCATTGGACAACTGCGCGGACTTCGTGGTGAGGGGAGAAGGGGAACAGACGATTCTGGAGCTTTGCTCCTGGCTGGAAAATGGAAACGATGCCACCTCCATATCCCGAATCTCCGGGCTGTCTTACCGCATAGGAAACCGGGTATATCATAACGAGAAAAGACCACACTTAAGGGATCAGGACAGCCTGCCCACCCCGGAGCTCTCGCTGATAAAGGGATGGAAGGATCCGGTGATATTTCCGGTTCTGGCTTCGCGGGGATGTCCCTTCGACTGCACCTTCTGCTCGGTTACCAAGATGTTCGGACACAGATACCGTACCCGCAGCCCGGAAAAAGTGCTGGAGGACATAAAATATTATCACCAGTTATACCCCAGAGCCTGGATGTTTTTCTATGACGATAATTTTTCTGCCGATAAAAAGAGAACCAAAAGGCTTCTGGAATTGATGTTGGAAAACGATATCCACATCTCCTGGACCGCCCAGAGCCGGCTGGACGTGGCAAAGGATAGAGATCTACTGGAGTTGATGCAGAAATCCGGCTGTAAGGTCTTATACATCGGGTTGGAATCGGTCAACCCTCAAACTCTTCTGGAATACAACAAACGCCAGACCGTGGAGGAGATGGAAGAGGCCATCAGAATCTTGCATCAGCACAAGATTAAGACACACGGGATGTTCGTCTTAGGCGGTGAACAGGATGATCGGGATACGGTGATGCAAACGGTGAAGTCCGCCATCAAATGGAAAATCGACACGGTACAGATGGTGATCTTAACGCCCCTTCCCGGTACCCCGCTTTATGACAAGCTGGTATCGGAAAACCGGGTAACCTCCTTCGACTGGAGTCAATATGACGGACACCACGTGGTATACAAGCCCAATAAGATGTCGGTATGGGAGCTTGAGTTCGGCGTAATGCTGGAGGCCATGCCCAAGTTCTATTCATTGTGGCAGGCAGGTAAGGCCGCGGTCAGATTCAAATTCAAGAACTTTCAATACCGGCTTTATGGTCACTGGATGCTCATCAAGTGGAAGGTGCACAACAGCCGGTATTTAGAAGAGCTGAAAGCCTTCTCCTCCAAATTGATCAGCAAGGAGAAGCCCAAGCACCTGGTCAAGGGATAGCATAAGATTCGAGTTTACTTTTTCTGTTGTCTTACGTTGGTCACGGACGCCCTCGGTATGAACCATATGGTTCATACCTCGTCCGTGGCCTTTTTGTTGGGTGCCCCAAAGCTTTGCTGCGAAATAGCCCCTGCATAACTAACAGAGGGGACAGGGACGGTTCCCTCCCTGATAAGGGAGG
>CAYOSZ010000306.1:0-3568 GCA_964406715.1 uncultured Ignavibacteria bacterium
CCAGTGACCTTTCGGATGTGAACCGAACGCTCTAACCAACTGAGCTAATCGCCCAATAAGTCATCGGGCCTGAGTCCGACTGAAATCCTCAGGCTCTGCAAACTATAAGTATACGACTCTTTTTCCAGTTTGTCAATACCCCCAATATCTTTCAAGCAAAAAATTTTCATCCGTTGGCGCTCTTTATTCTTTCACAAGCAAGACATTGATCGCCTTCACCACGACCTTCACGTTGTCACCTTCCTTGATACCCATATCGTCCAGCGAGTCGATGGTCATTACCGAACTCATCTTCGAGCCGGCTGGAATCTCCAGCCTGACCTGACACATCATAGTGCCCTTTTTGATCTGGGTCACCTTGCCGGTCAACTGATTTCTGGCTCCGTACTTCATGATGAAACCTCCTTTGAGAATAATTTAAAGATATAACATGTATTGTAAGGGTATCCGAATACATAACTCATATCGAAGTGTCGGTTTTCCAAGAGAAAAAACGAGGAGGTAAATCTGTTGTGGAGTGTAAGTCCCCACCTTGAACTTTTTTTGACCAAAGGAATCCAGTTTGGTACGCTTGAAAGCGAAAACTTTAGTTTTATGATGCGTCGGCTCCTGGAAGCGCTGATGCTAAGTGGCTTCGGCATTACTTTCGCCAGTATATCAAAAGAAAGTTCATTATGATTTTACCACTATCTTCCCTTCTCCCGCCTGTGAGAAATTTCCGATATGAGCCGCTTCAGCAATCCCTTTTTTCTTAAGAGCCTTCAACATCTTGTCTTTCTTGTCCGCGGGAACGATAATGATCAGCCCTCCTGATGTCTGGGCATCACACAGGATGAGCTGTTGGGTGCGGGAGATGCTTTCATCCCACTCGACGGTGTCTGATACGAAATCCAGATTGGAGAGCGTTCCTCCGGGAATGGCGCCGGCTGCGGCAAGATCCCATGTCTCTTTTATCACCGGCACCTTGCCGGCATATATCACCGCATCCTCCTGGCTGGCGCGGGTCATCTCCTTTAGATGACCTAAGAGTCCAAATCCGGTGACGTCGGTGCAGGCATGCGCGCCGATCTCAAGCATTGCCTCGGCAGCATCGCGGTTGAGCGTGCTCATTACATTCATGGCTTTCTTTGCCAGACCTGCAGATGCTAATCCTCGTTTTATGGCAGTGGTGATGATTCCCAGACCTATCGGCTTGGTCAGTATGATGGCATCCCCGGGTTTAGCCCTGTCATTGGTCATCACGTTGTTCGGATCGACTATCCCGGTCACCACCAAGCCGAACTTGGGCTCGTTATCCTCGACCGTATGTCCACCCAGGATAAAAATTCCCGCCTCTTTAGCCTTGTCGTGCGCACCTTTCAGAATCTCTTGAAGAACCTCCAGAGGAAGTCGCTTTTCCGGGAATCCCACGATGCTGAGGGCAAAGAGAGGTCTGCCGCCCATGGCGTATACGTCGCTTAAGGAATTTGCCGCAGCAATGGCACCGAAGTCGTAGGGATTATCCACCACCGGAGTGAAGAAATCGACAGTCTGGACGATTGCCGTTCCATCCGGCAGTCTATAAACTGCAGCATCGTCAGCCGTAGTCGAGCCTACGATCACGTTGGGATCAACCACCGGAGGTAGTTTATTAAGCACCTCTTCCAATGCCTGAGGCCGAAGTTTGCAGGCACAACCCAATCCGTGAGTAAAATGGGTCAATTTTATGTCTTTCAAATCCACTTTCTCGACAGTCGGAGCCTTAACCTCCGGTGACAGGCGGGCAACTGCCTGGGTGATGGCATCTGTCGCCTGGTCGATCTCTTCTTCTGTGGTGTGGCGTCCGGTGGAGAATCGGATGGTCTGGAATGCTGCGCTGGCAGGGATATTCATGGCAATAAGAACATATGAAGGTTCAGCCACGTCGGCATGACAGGCAGCACCGGCTGAAGCAGCCACCTGGTCCAATTCGGACAGCAGGGTGTTGGCATCCACGCCGGGAAAAATCACGCTTAGGGTATTGGGCAATCGTTTCTCTGGATGTCCGTTCAACTTAAGTCCCGGGATATTCTTCTTCAGACCTTCCCACAAGCGGTCTCGTATGTTGAGCATATGAGTTGAGTTTTTCTTCAGATTCCTGTCGGCTATTTCAGCCGCCTTGCCCAATCCGACGATCTCCAGCACGTTTTCCGTGCCCGCTCTCCGGTCCTGCTCATGATCCGCCCCGTGCACTAACTTTTCGATCTTTACTCCGCGTCGCAGGTATAAAGCTCCGATGCCTTTAGGCGCATAAAACTTGTGTCCGGCAATGGAAAGCAAATCGACGCCAAGCTCCTGGACATTGGTGGAAATCTTCCCCACCGACTGGGCTGCATCACTGTGAAAGATGACTTCGTGTTCACGCGCTATCTTGCTGATCTCGGAGATGGGCTGTATGGTGCCCACCTCGTTGTTGGCGTGCATTATGGTGATGAGCGTGGTCTTTAGAGTGATGGCTTTTTCCACATCATCCGGGTCGACCAAACCATATTCATCCACCGGCAGGTAAGTTACCCGGTAACCCTCCTTTTCCAGCCACTTGCAAACGTTGATCACCGCCGGATGCTCGATCTTCGAAGTGATGATATGTTTGCCCTTATACCTGAGAGCGTATGCCACACCCTTGATGGCGAAATTGTTGGATTCGCTTCCCCCGCTGGTGAAGATCACCTCATCCGGGAAGCAGCCCAAAAGCTCAGCCACCTGCTTTCTGGCATTCTCCACCGCCTGTTTGGTCTGCAGGCCATACCAATGGGAGCTGGAGGGGTTGCCGAAATGCTCCTTAATATACGGCAGCATGGCTTCAGCAACTTCGGGATCGATAGGAGTTGTTGCGTTATAGTCAAGATAGATGGGTTTCTTTGGCATGATCTATTTCCGGTATGAAGTCCCCAGCCTGTCATTGCGGGTCCCCCGTACGGGGGACGAAGCAATCCCTTCATTTGAAGAGATTACTTCGTCGTTTCGCTCCTTGCAATGACATGGGTTGCATTAATACTCCATTCCCAGCTCCTGGAATATGAAGCTCCAGGTGTCGGTGTATTCGTCTATGGTTTTGGAAAGAGGAGTTCCGGCATGGCCTGCCTTGGTGTCGAAGCGGAGGAGTATGGGCGCATCCGAGGAGGTAGCCGCCTGCAGCCGGGCAGCCATTTTCTTGGCATGCATGGGATCCACCCGGCTGTCCGAGTCTGCGGTCAGAATCATGGTGGCGGGATAAGGTGTTCCGTCAACCACATGATGATAGGGGGAATATTCATACAGCCATTGAAATTGAACCGAGTCTTCCGGTGATCCATATTCCGGAACCCACAGTTTGGCGATCAGGAAATTGTGGTATCTCACCATGTCCAGAAGCGGATTCCAACATATCACGGCTTTGAACAGGTCGGGTCTCTGGGTCAGAGCCGCCCCCACCAACAGCCCGCCGTTGCTTCCCCCCCGGATGATCAGCCGGGAGGGACTGGTGTAGCCGTTGGAGATCAGCCACTCGGCGGCGGCAATGAAATCGTCGAAGGTGTTTTGTTTGTTTCCCAGCATGCCCGCCTTATGC
>CAYOSZ010000307.1:0-3548 GCA_964406715.1 uncultured Ignavibacteria bacterium
CCACACTCCATTTGAGCTGGAGTATGTAGCTGTAACTCCATTAACCTCTACATATCCATCAACGACATAGGAACTATCATACTCATAGATTAGAGCGACATGGCAAGAGCAGGATGTTCCAATGTCAATACGTGAGTCATCTGTAGAATATGATACTACTAAGACCTTGTCCCAGATACACCAGGTTATATCATTGATGGATATCACTGAGATGCCAAAAGTGTCACCTGAGGCGGAACTCAATGTGTACCAGCGACGACCAACAGATCCATACTGGTAAGTAGTATCGTTAAGCGTCAGTATTCCATCATAAGGACTAGAGTCATAGTCATATGTTGCTGAAATAATAATCCCTGAAGCGTTTGAGTTCACATTGATTCTCTGATTTGTCGGACCAGTAATCGAGATGGTCAGAGAGTCCCATATACAATAAGTGTCAGAGCTATAACTTACAACAGTGATTCCGTATAAGTCATCGCCATTCGCAGAGGTAACAGAATACCACTCTCTTTGAGCGCTATTATAGCTGAACTGAGTATTGTTGATATTCAACGAACCATCATACGGAGTCCCATCATAATTATACATCGCGCTTATCAGGATTCCAGATGCATTAGCATTGATGTTTATCCGCTGGTCAGTTGGATTTGTCACTAGCACAGTCAGGCTATCCCAGATGCACCATGTTGTATCAAAAGCAGAAACCACAGTAATGCCATATTTGTCATCGCCATTAACGGAAGTCACATTATAGCCTTGTTTCTGAGCAGTTGCATAGGTGAAGACCGTGTTGTTCAGAATGAATGTACCATCGTAGATGTCACCATCGTAGTCATATAATATTACAATGACAATTCCGCTGGAGTTTTGGTTTACGTCAATTCGTTGGTCGGTCGGATCAGTGATTGAAATGCTCAAGCTGTCCCATATTACTAGCTGGGACTGAGAATCTTGATTGACCGAGCTGACTCCGTAGAGATTACCACTACATGCAACTGTGTCAAATGTCGCATCTTGAGCTGTGGCTCTTGACAGCACAATCCTCCAAATACCCGCTCCTTGATATGTCGCGGAAACACCATTGACTGTTACTGTGCCATCAGTAACAGGAGAATCATCAAACTCATACTCAATTGTCACATCAATATTGACATTTGAACCAACATTTGCTCTATCATCACTAACTGAATATCCTCTAACCGTGATCTGGTCCCATATGACTTGCTGCGATTTACCATTCTGGTCGACTGCACTTATTCCATGGGTGTTGCCTGACGCTGCAACATTATCGTAAGTGAATAGCTGGACAGTTAGTCTGACCTCACCAAAATTCCACACTCCATTTGATCCCGAGTAGGTTGCACTGAGACCATTAACAGTGACAGTCCCGTCGTCAACGTAGAACCCGTCATATGCGTACTCTAGAGTAACATGAAGCACGCTCAGAGTGCCTACACCGATTCGTGAGTCATCTGTTGAGTATGAAACAACGACTACTTGATCCCAAATACACCAAGTTACATCGTTCTCTCGTATAGCTGTGATACCATGCGTATCATCGCCAGCTGCACTCGCAACGGTGTATCCCTGTTTGCCCACTATGCTAAATGCGAATATTGTGTTGTTAAGAATAAGTGTACCATCATACGGAGCAAAGTCATAGTCATACATAGCTGTGACGACTATTCCTGAGGCATTATCGTTGACATTGATTCTTTGGTCTGTTGGGGCTGTGATTGTGATTGTGAGGCTATCCCAAATCACTAGCTGGGACTGCCCATTCTGGTCGACTGAGCTGATTCCGTGAGCGTTTCCACTGCATACAACACTACCAAAAGTGATACCTTCACGGACAATACGTGCTAAAGTTATTTGCCAGACCCCAGCATCTAGATGGACTGCTGAAAAACCATTTACCTGCACAGTGCCATCTATCAGATTAGAGTCGTCATACTCGTACTCTAATGTCACGTTGATTAAAGCATTCGAATTGATATTCACCCGGTTGTCTAGGACTGCGTACCCTCGGACTACTATCTGATCCCAAATAATAGTCTGAGACCTGCTATTCTGGTCAACTGCACTTATTCCATATGCGTTGCCTGAAACTGCAACAGTGTTGTAAACGAATAACTGAACTGTACTCTTGGTTTCGCTAAAGTCCCAAACGCCACCAGAACCTGAGTAGACCGCTGGCACAGTGTTTATCGATACGGAGCCATCTACTACGTAGGTATTATCATAGCTGTAACGGAGGGTAACACTACAGGAAGATGCAGTATCGATGTCAATCCGCTCGTCATCCGTGGAGTAGGATACGACAACAATCTGGTCCCATATACACCATGTGTCATCATTGATATTAATAGCTGAGATTCCAAAGGCATCATCTCCAGTAGCAATTGAAACAGTGTACCATCGTCTACCCACAGTAGAGTACACGAACGTCGTATCATTTAGGCTCAGCGTGCCTCCATAAGGTGTAGAGTCGTAGTCATAAACTGCTGCGACCACTATTCCAGAAGCGTTTGCATTGAGGTCAATGCGTTGGTCTACTGGATTTGTAATCGTGATAGTCAAAGAGTCCCAGATGCAGTAGGTTTCATCATTCAGCCTTATAGCTGTTATACCATATGTGCCGCCAGAAGTGGAACTTACACGGTAGCCCTGTTTCTGCGCAGTAGGATAGCTAAACTGGGTATTGTTCAAAGTCAAAGTGCCATCATACACCGTGAGGTCGTAGTCGTAGATTGCAGTGACAACGATTCCTGAAGCATTAGTATTGATATCCACTCTTTGGTCCAAAGGATCACTGATAGTAATTGTGAGGGAATCCCAAATGCAGTATGTTTCATCATTCGACCTGATGACATTAATCCCATACATTCCTCCTGATGCAGACAGAACTCTGTATCCCTGCTTCTGAGCAGAACCATAGCTGAAGACTGTGTTATTAAGGGTCAATGTACCATCAAAGGGAGTGGAGTCGTAATCATATACCGCTGTGACAATTATTCCTGAAGCATTCGAGTTGATATTGATTCTCTGGGAAGTTGGGCCGTTAATCGAGATAGTTAGCGAGTCCCAGATGCACCACGTGACATCATTTGTCGAAATAGCAGTAATGCCATGAGTTCCTCCTGAAATTGAATCAATAGCATAGCCTTGTTTCTGTGCTGCTGTATAGCTGAATTGTGTGTTGTTTAGCGTCAATATACCATCGAACTCAGAACCATCATAATCGTATATTGCAGAAACAACAATTCCTGAAGCATTAGTGTTGATGTTTGTGTGTTGATCCAGAGGATCGCTCATAGAGATTGTTAACGAATCCCAGATGCAGAAGGTGTCGTCATTTACTGAAATAGCGGTAATCCCATGAATACCACCACTTACAATGCTTACCGTATACCACTGAATCTGTGCTGTGGGATAGGTATATTGAGTGTTGTTTAGAGTGAGTGTTCCATCGAACGCGGAGCCATCATAATCATAAATTGCTGTGACAATGATTCCTGACGAGTTTGAGTTGATATTGATTCGCTGAT
>CAYOSZ010000308.1:0-3539 GCA_964406715.1 uncultured Ignavibacteria bacterium
ACAGCCCCTTCCAGGAGCCCGGCATCCTCGCCGGGCTCCTCGGACCCCTTAGTAGAAATCCTTCTGTCTATTACGGTTAGACATTTACCGCATCACTATTCCCCAATCATTGAAATCGAAAACCCAAAACGTTTATATTGACTTTGCTGGACAAGTCAACTATAATTTCCCTCAATAGATTAAAGCCGTCATAGGCTGAGCACTGAGCTTTTATTCGGGAGGAGAACTGGTGAAAATCCTGGTAACCGGCGGAGCGGGTTTCATTGGATCGAATGTGGCGGACGGATTCATCCGAGAAGGTCACCGGGTGACCATAATCGATAACCTGTCTACCGGGGTAGAATCTAATATCAACAAAAAAGCTAAGTTCTACAAGGTCGATATCAGAAGTGCGGTGATCGACAAGATTTTCGAAAAAACAAAGCCTGATGTTTTGTGCCATCACGCCGCCCAGATAGACGTGCGGAAGTCGACAGATGATCCGATTTTCGATGCGGAGGTGAACATAATCGGCAGCTTGAATCTTCTCAACGCCTGTGTCAGGCACAAAGTCAAAAAGGTTGTCTTTGCCTCCACCGGCGGGGCTATTTACGGGGAACAGGACTATTTCCCTGCCGACGAGAAACACCCGGCCAACCCTCTTTGCCCCTATGGGGTCACCAAATTGACCATCGAAAAGTATCTTCACTTTTACCGGGAGACCTATGGCATGAATTTCGTCTCCCTTCGCTATGCTAACGTTTATGGTCCCCGGCAGAATCCTTTTGGAGAGGCGGGAGTGGTGGCTATTTTCGCCGAGAGACTCTTGTCCGGTAAGAAAGCTGTTATTTACGGGGATGGAAAGCAGACCAGGGATTTCGTTTTCGTCGAAGACGTGGTGGAATCAAACCTGCTGGCTCTGAAATATAAGAAAAGCGACATTTTAAACATCGGGACCGGTGCAGAGACGGAAATAAACTCAATCTTCAGACTTTTGAAGAAGTTAACCGGCTCAAAACAAAAAGAGATCCATGCCTCGCCGAAACCTGCGGAACAAGAAAGAAGCGTGCTGGATTCCTCCAGGGCAAAAAGACTTCTTAAATGGAAACCAAAACATACGCTGCAAAAAGGGATGACAAAGACGGTGGAGTTCTTTCAACAAATGAAGAAATGATTGCGTGGACTCTAATTTTAGCCCGGGATACATTATTAGCAGGGCTGAATACCCCGCCCCATTAATGATCTCGATGTTGCTTCCATTATAGGTTAAAATTCATCCCATCTCGAAGGGCTTTGCATAATGCGTCGATGTCAAATAACGGTGTTAGGCTCCTCTTCCGGGATGCCCTCCCCTACCCGCTTCTGTTCATCTCTCTTCTTTCAAACGGAAAGGTTAAACTTTCTTTTGGATTGCGGAGCGGGGGTAAGTTTCTCCATTCAGAGAAATAAAATCGACCCGGAGCTGATCGATTCGATCTTCATTTCCCATAGCCACACAGATCATCTCGGCGGTCTTTTTCTTTTGGTGCAAATGTTGCACCTGCTCCAAAGAAAACGTCCCCTGAACGTCTATCTTCCGGAGGAAGCCATATCGGGCGTGCAGAATTACCTGAATACCTGTTATCTCTTTCCGGAGAAAATTACCCCAAAGCTCATTTTCAATCCGGTGAATTCTGACTTCAGATTTCAAGATGAGGAAATCGGCATTAAGGTATATCCCAATCACCACCTTCGGGGAAATGAAAGGGTGATCGACGAATTGGGTTACTCCAACCAGATGCAGAGCTTTTGTTTTATTCTCAATATTTCAAAGAAAAAGATTATCTATTCCGGCGATATCGAATCCTCGGATGACCTGAAAGACATTATCAGCGATGCGGATATCCTCATCACCGAGTGCTTTCATGCTAAGTTGGAGAGCCTGATTCCCCTCATGGTGGAGAAAAGGGTCAAATCGGCACTCCTCACTCATATTCCTCCCGAATTGGAAGGAAAAGAGAATGAGATCTTGGAAAGGGCCGAAAAGATGGGCTTTGAGAAACTCACAATAGCTTACGACGGCTTAACTATAGCCATCTGATTACCAGAGTTGATATTACCTCAAGAAACCGAATTGCCCACCCGCATAGAAAACCATCTGCTTGCCGGAGACTTTACCAGACGGTGAAAAATCTGATCCGTGTAACTGTAATGTTCATAATGTATTGCCGGAAGGGGTAGAATAAAGCTCTTGGTCATGCCCAATAATGCATTAAATACCAAATACTTACATACATGCCTTCAGCTATGTGGCTGGTTCCCATATTAATGTCGATCCTGAGGTTGAACGCCGAGATAAAATCTCTAACCGTTGTAACATGATTTAACTCGCTGATTTTCTGATAGTTAACCAAGTTGCAACTGGTGAGCTGTAAACGTAAAATTGAAGCAAATGCAAATCTTACTTGACAAGTTTCTTTGTTTGTCGTATAATTAACTTGGAAAGGAGTTGATGTTTTTATGAGAAAGAAAGGGGGTTTGAGATGAGATGACCAACGTGATAATTCGGCAGGACGAGAACTTCGAGAAAGCCCTCCGCAGGTTCAACAAATCCTGCGAGAAGGCAGGTATCTTGGCTGACGTCAAGAAACACCAGCATTTCGAAAAACCATCCGAACGTCGCAAAAGAAGGCTGGCTGCGGCAAAAAGAAAGAATCGACGAAGAGAGGAATACTAATTGACAACAGATAAGGCAAAGTCCGAAGGCGTTTCCTCCCTTAAGCACAAAATCGATCAGGATACAAAGGAAGCGCTCAAAAGCAGGGACTCCTTGAGGTTGAACGTGCTCCGCATGTTAAAGTCGGAGATCAGATACAAGGAGATAGAAAAGCGCTCCCAACTCCCTGAGGATG
This sequence comes from uncultured Ignavibacteria bacterium, assembly GCA_964406715.1. Taxonomy (GTDB): domain Bacteria; phylum Zixibacteria; class MSB-5A5; order MSB-5A5; family SM1-73; genus SM23-73-3. The sequence continues at coordinate 2,871 of CAYOSZ010000308.1, forward strand.
AGGTGATCTCGGTCCTTTCTTCGGCGATCAAAAGACGAAAAGATTCGATTCAGCAGTTCCAAAAAGGTGGAAGAGACGATCTGGTTTCCAGGGAGAAGGATGAACTGGCGGTGATTTTAAAGTACATGCCCGAACAGCTAACCGATGAGGAGCTCTCCTTAATCATCAGCCAGGCAATCACCGAGGAGAACGCCACCGAATCCTCCGATCTGGGCAAGGTTATGAAACAGGTCATGGCAAAAGTTCGGGGGAGGGCTGACGGGAAAAGAGTTAACCAGCTGGTCTCTTCCCGGCTTCAATCCATCTCAAACGCTGAATGAAGAAGTTTGCTTCAAAAGAGAGAGCGGGATTATGTAGTTGTTACAATCAAACAGATTTTGCACAATCCCTTCTGGTGCAAAATGAAGATCACAGAGATTACTCAAAAGACGACACGTTACCTGATGGAAAATCGAGGTGACGTGTTGTCTTTTTATGCCCCACCCATCTCGCTCCGGCGGCAGAAGACAAGGCTTAAAAGAAACCAGTCGCGGCTTCGCCGTGAAAAATGGCTTAGTTAAAAAATGGAGGGGAAAGAAGAAATGGGTAGATTTAGTGTTGGTGGGGCTTAATTTTGTGGCCGTTATCATCGGCGCCAGAAGGGGAATTTTCAGTGGACTGATGGGAATA
>CAYOSZ010000309.1:0-507 GCA_964406715.1 uncultured Ignavibacteria bacterium
AAAGTACCTCCTTGGCTTTTTCTTTTCAAGGAAAATCTCTGCTTTCATCAAAAGAAATCGAGCAGGCAAAAACGGAAAACCCGTCAGCCAGACTCTAAAAGTGACACCATCTCTGCCACATCCGTGGTAGGGAGCCTGCAGGTAAAATCCTGACACACATAGGCGTTGGCCCTCCCATCGATCTTGTTCTGTTCTTTTGTGAATGAAGCTACCTTTTCGATGGCTTTTCCTTCTTCGCCCTGGGAGTGAAGTAATAAGACCTTTCGCAGCAGGGAACGATGATATATTGCCCTTATCATTTCTCCGGGGCTCGAATTTTTGAGATTGCCAGCTATGATTATTTCTTTGTATGAACGCAGGTTTTCTCTTTTCCCGACTCTAATTTCTCCTCCTTATGCAGATCAACGGTCTGCCGGGAATGATGGCGACGATAAAGAGAACGACAAAAAATAAAGATATAAATCCTTCCCGCTGCTTATTATTTCTTCAAAGTTCTAACGGAGAGGA
>CAYOSZ010000309.1:517-3537 GCA_964406715.1 uncultured Ignavibacteria bacterium
GGATGTGTACGCTGACGCAGGCAGCTATAAGAATCAAAATGACCTTAACCAGAAGAATGTCAACCACAAAGATAGCCGAGTATAGTATTGTGATCCACAATAAAGAAAGGGTGAAAAGCTTAGCTTTAAAAGGGATTCCCTTTTTCTCCCGATAATCTCTGATATAATTTCCAAACCATTTGTTGTTTAAAAGCCAATGGTAAAATCTTTTAGAGCTCCGAACGTAACAGGCGGCCGCAAGTAAGAGGAAGGGAGTGGTGGGCAATAAAGGCAAAAATATTCCCACCACTCCCAATCCCACAAAGAAGGTTCCTGCTGCAATCAACAGCCCCCGGGTGAAGCTACTCGAAGCTCTTTTTATCTGCCTATCACCATCAACAAATTGCTCCCGATCTTTCTTTTTCACAATAATCGTATTGCTAATTGATAGTTGCGTAAGGACTGAAGTCATTACATAACACAAAATACAGGGATCTATAACATTCAACCTGATTGCCCCTCACCCCAACGAAACTTTAAGGTAGCCTTTAGAAACGTTCAGTTGTCATTCTGAGCGAAGCGAAGAATCTAATAATTCCAATAAATTACAAAATCGAGATTCTTTTCCCCCGTACGGGGTATCAGAATGACAATATCACACCCTCAACAGGGAGAGGGAAAGGCTTCGTGTTAAATGAACGTTTCTGCTATAATCTACTACCAGTTCTCACACAGAAGCTCGTAATGTGCTTGGGGGTGAGCGCAGGCAGGGCATTCGTCCGGTGCCTCGGGACCCTCATGGATATACCCGCAGTTGCGGCATCTCCACTTGACCGGCTTCTCCCGCTTGAAAACCCTGCCCTTTTTGATGTTCTCCATCAAACCCAGATATCTCTTTTCATGTTGTTTTTCAGCATTGGCTATGGACATCATCACGTCTGCTACTTCGTCAAAACCTTCTCCCTTCGCAATGCGGGCAAACTCCGGGTACAAGGTGGTATGCTCGTAATTCTCTCCTTCAGCCGCAGCTTTGAGATTGTCCGCCGTGTCCCCGATTATCCCGGCAGGAAACGAAGCGGCAATCTCCACCTCACCACCCGCCAGAAACTTGAACAGCCTTTTGGCGTGTTCCTTCTCGTTGTCTGCCGTCTCAGCAAAGATGCCCGATATCTGCTCGTATCCCTGTTTCTTCGCCTGGGAGGCGAAATAGGTGTAGCGATTCCGCGCCTGTGATTCCCCGGCGAAAGCTGCTAGAAGATTTTTCTCGGTTTGGGTTCCCTTTAAACTCTTCATGCTTTAATCCTCCATTGCATGTTGATTGATGGTTGTCTCATCCAGGCAGACAAACCAGTTATCAGTATTCCATCATTCCGGGCGTGCCCCGGTCGAACCAGTAAAATTGGCCGATTAAAGCCTGCTTCTCTGCCGTCAGGAGGTTGAAGTGGCGGTCCTCCTGCTCTGCCAGCATCAGAAACATCTTCTTGGCGTCGGGGTCTTGAGTTTCCCCGGCTCTTTCTTTGTAAAATTCATAGGCCTCCTTTTCCGCTTTGATTCCGATGTCCAAGGCTTCCGAGGCGGTGGTGTTGTCCTTAACCTCCACGTTGATGTTCTTTACCTTGGCGGGGTCGAAGGAAAACTCCCCTCCAGAGGTTACCTTGGTGTAATGAGCCTCCAGCAGCTGGCGATGTCTTTTCTCGTCGTCGGCTAAGAATTTGAATTTCTTCTTGCCGCTTTCGTTCCGGATGATCTCGGAAAGCCCGCTGTAGAAATCGAAGGCCGATTGCTCGTTATAGATGGCAACGGCCAATGCCTCCAGAGCAGTCGCCTCCGGACCTATTGTGCCTTCGGCCTCCTTATAGATTTTCTTTTTGTCTTTCTTCATCCTGTCGCTCCTTGAACCATGTCGATCAATCCCACATCAACACGTTCTCATCGTATTCGCTTTCCAAGCGAAGTTTGTGTTTGGATTCCTCCTGGGCTAAAGAGGAGAAGAGCTTCTTAAGCTGGACGTCGTCCGTTCCCTGTGCCATGTGGTTGTATAATTTTAATGCATGCTCCTCTCTTTTTATGGCCAACCGCAAGGCGGACGCAAAATCCATGTCCGGTGAAAATTCCTGCTCATCCACGAAATCGCTGATCTTCATGTCGGGAATTTTCTCCAGCTTGTATGCGGTGACGTCCTCCTTTTCCACTCCCTCCAAAATCTCCCGATGTTTTTGTTCCTCTTTAGCCAGCTCTTGAAACATCACCTTCGTTCCTGGATTTTTGGACAACTGGCCATAGGTGGTGTAAAGATTATAGGCTTCTGCCTCTTTGCGTATGGCAAAGGTGACCACCTCTTTGAAGTTGTTGAGATCCATTGTTCCTCCGGTTTAAGGTTAAACTCTCCTTATGCTTTCCTCTGTCATTTTCTTGCCTCATTCAAGAAGAATTGCGAAACTCGATATCGGCCGCCGGATCATCGGTGTTCGGTTCTCAAATCCCCTGACACAACGGCCACCGACTTTCTTATCTACCCCTTTGCCAGCCACAACCCGTGAACGTTGCAGTATTCTCTGGCTAAGGCGACCTCTCCTTCGATCTCGAACTCCGCCTCCGGCTTCTGCTCGGGGCCTAAGAACTTCCGGTAGACGCCATTATCGGTGTGAACCGCCACCCACTCGATGTAGTGCCGCTGCTCCATGGGATGAGGCACCGAACCCACCTTAACCTTGATTCCCTTGTCGGTCTTTTCGATCACCGGAACGTGCTTCTCCCTGCCTTCATCAGCCGTTTTGGGCTGCATCAGCTTCATGGGCTGGTTACAGCAGACCAGCTCGCCCACGCCCTCGTGGAGAACCTCCACGATGTTCCCGCAGACCTCGCATTTGTAAACCTGCAGTCTCTTGGTCATAGTAACACCTCCTTATTTTAACCTGAAAGTTTTGGGTTTTATCTGCTCCACTTTTTATCCACTGAACTTCCGTTGAGGTAAATCAGCGTTCATCAAAGAAACCTTTGCCTAAGTCCCCGTCATTGGAATATCCCCGTCTCTCCCAGTA
>CAYOSZ010000310.1:0-3526 GCA_964406715.1 uncultured Ignavibacteria bacterium
CATGTGAGTTACGGTGACGTATGGATATAAAACCCGGTCATCGGATATCACCACCTGGGAACTGCAGGCGCTGCCCCGTGCCTCCGGTCCGAAACTCTGGGTCATGGTGGCTTGCTTTCCGTCGTAAATGGAAGCCGCCTTTCCCAGAAGGTACCCGAAGCGAATCACTCCCTGCCCGCCGAATCCGGTAATCCTCAACTCCATCAGCATTGGGGACCTCCGTGTGCTACGAATTTATCTTTCAGCCTCTGTTTCATCCAATCATTGTGAGCATCCAAAAACGTGGGTCTCTCCCGGTCGATAAACTTGCCCACTATGATCTTCTTCTGAAATTCGATGTCCATCTCTCTGGTATCCGCTCCGTGTTTGATGACGCTGTTATCGTGATAGAACTTCATCAGATCCAGACCGGTGCCCAGCCTGTTTCTCCGGGAATAGATGGTGGAACAGGGACAGACGACCTCGATGAAGGAGAAGCCTTTTTTATTCATTGCCTCCGTTATGGATCGGGTCAATCTTCGTACGTGCAGGGCGGTCCAGCGGGCAACGTACACCGCACCGCAGGATTCGACCAGCTCGGGCAAGCTGAAAGGGTTTTCAAAATTACCATAGGGGGAAGTGGAGGTATTGGCGGTGAGGGGGGTGGTGGCTGCCACCTGCCCGCCAGTCATGGCATAAATAAAGTTATTTACACATATAACCACAATATCCATGTTCCTGCGGGCGGCGTGGATCAAGTGATTGCCGCCTATGCCTGCGATATCCCCGTCTCCGCTGATGATCACCACCTTAAGCTCCGGATTTGCCAGTTTCAGTCCGGTGGCGAAAGGAATGGCTCGCCCGTGAGTGGAATGGAATGAGTCCAGCTTAATGTAGCCTGCCACCCTGCCGGTGCAGCCTATTCCGGAGACCACACACACCTTATCCAACGGGGTATCGATCTTCTTTAAAGCTTCGGCAAAGGCGGTCACCACGGTCCCTATCCCGCAGGTGGGACACCAGATATGCGGAATGCGATCCATCCGCAGCAAAGCCTCCATCGGATGTTCCGCAACCTCAGCCGGTTGTGCTACCTGAGTCGCTTTCATTTTACCGCCTCCTTAATAGCTTTGTATATGTCCTCCGGATCATGCACCCATCCCCCTCCGTGTGGAACCAGAATCGTCCTGGCTTTTCCACAGACGCATCTTTCCACCTCAAAGTACATCTGACCATAGTTCATCTCCACCACCACGAAAGCCTTCACCTTGCTGGCCAGTTCTCTTATCTTCTTTTCGGGAAACGGCCAGCATATGATCGGGCGGAGAAGCCCCACCTTCAATCCTTCTTTTCTTGCTTTCTGCAGGGCAGGAATACATACCCGGGAGCTTATCCCATATGAGAAGATCACCACCTCTGCATCCTCCATCTGTATCTCCTCTATGTCTTCCAACTCGTCTGCATGCAATCTTATCTTCTCCACCAATCTTCTTACCAGTTTCTCCTGCACCTCCCAGCTCATAACCGGATAACCCTTTTCATCGTGAGTCAGGCCGGTGACGTGGATTTTATATCCATCCCCGGCTTTGACCATGTCCGGTATCATATCTTTGCCCGCTTTGAAGGGCAGGTATTGATCCGGGGGAAGCTTGGTATATCTTCGAGGATAAAGTTCGATTTGATCCGCTGGGGGGATTACCACCTTTTCGGTCATGTGCCCCACACACTCATCCGTCATCACCATTACCGGAACCCTGTATTTCTCGGATAGATTAACTGCCTTGATCACCATCTCGAAGCATTCCTGGGGAGAGTTGGGGGATACGGCAATGATCTCGTAATCTCCGTGGGAACCCCAACGAGCCTGCATCATGTCTGACTGCCCCGGAAGCGTAGGAAGTCCGGTGGATGGTCCGCCTCTCTGGACGTTGATCACCACACAGGGCGTCTCCAGCATGGCCGCCAAACCAATATTTTCCATCATCAGGGAGAAACCCGGACCTGAGGTCACGGTCAGCGCCTTCACCCCTCCCCAAGCTGCCCCCACCACAGCCGCCATGGATCCCATCTCGTCCTCCATCTGGATGAAAATACCCCCCACCTCGGGAAAACGCTCGGAGATCCTCTCTGCCACCTCGGTGGAAGGGGTGATGGGATACCCCGCCAGGAAACGACAGCCTGCAGCAATGGCTCCCTCCGAGCAGGCATGATCCCCGTCTAAATAATGTTCTCCGGTCAGTACACCTTTAGGATCAGCTTTCAACTTTCTTTACCTCCTCCTTCGCTGTTTGTTCCTTCGGTACGTCTTTCGGTTTCTCCGTCACGAATATGGCAAACTCCGGACAGAGCATCTCACACAGCCCGCAGAAAACACAGGTATTCTCCTTGGCCACGTAAGGGGGATGATATCCTTTGGAGTTGAATTCGGTGGAGAGCTCAAGGACGTCTTTGGGACAGTACTCCACGCAGAACGCGCATCCTTTGCATCTTTCCTTAATGATATGAAGCTCCCCGTGCGGAATCTCCAGCTTATCGAAATCTAAGGGTTTCCGCCAAAATTTTCCCATTGAGGGTGGGGCCATGATCTCACCTCCGGAAGCTAAATTACAAGAAGGGTCTGTTGACCAGACAGGCTATGTTAAAATAAGATAAATTCAATTCCCTTTAAGTCAAGTTATATTTTTCACAAACTTCCAGATACTCAACAAAATAATACGTCTTCAGGAATCAAAGAGTGGGCGATGAGTCCCGGAGAAGCCCGGTTTTTCCGCTATGGTAAAAAGCTGGGCGCTATCTCTTTAAAATTAGCTTGACGACAGAGCTAATAAGGCTTTTAATTCCCTATAGCAATCAGATCACAACTTGTGACCCACGGATTGGGTCTGGTCGAAAAGGCCTGGCTCTCCAGGCGCCAAAACACGGGGAAATGTACCATGAGTAAAGAAGTACTGTTATCTTCGATCGCAATAGCACTCGGTTCAATGTGCCTGTCCGGATGTACGGGCGATAGTCGAACATCAGATACCGCATACGCTAACCTAAGCAGCCTTATCGACTCGATCTCCACTACACCTACCAAAGCGGGAAAGTATAACCTGACTTCCGAATTCTTCGAGAAACTGGCAGCTCTGAGAAAAACCGAAGGGGCTGATTCCGCCCGGTTTATCCTCCTTGCCTTCTTCAGCCGCCAACACCCCCAGATCAGGATTACCGATTCACTGGCTGCTCTTCAACTGGTTGAGTGGATTCACAACTGCTTCACCATGATGGATTCCGGCGGGGTGTTTTTCACCAACGGGGCTATGGACACCTACGCCGCCTGGTATCTGCAGCGAGTGGATGGCGTCCGCCCAGACCTGATTGTCATCGCTCTGCAGTTTTTGGTGGGACCGGATTATCGCCAATTCCTGTTGCGAGATAGTGAGGTGCGCACAGCTCTGAATCTATCGAGAGACGACAGCCTGCCCGTACCACCTTCGACCGGTGAGACACAAGACGCTCTACAGCAGATAATCATCCGTTCGGTCAGAAAACCAGAGCATCCGCC
>CAYOSZ010000311.1:0-3503 GCA_964406715.1 uncultured Ignavibacteria bacterium
GAGCTGGGCCCGGTGAAAAATGTGGAAAAGACTTATCCCATACACAGACCCGCTCCGAGTTTGGCAGATCAGGACACTAAAACTTCCATCCTTGAGACCGGCATAAAGGTGGTTGATCTTCTAGAACCTTACCCTAAAGGAGGGAAGGTGGGTCTCTTTGGAGGCGCAGGAGTCGGAAAGACGATAATAGTGATGGAGTTGATCAGAAGCATCGCCACCGAGCACGGAGGCTATTCGGTTTTCTGTGGTGTGGGTGAGAGAACCAGAGAGGGAAACGATCTGTGGCTGGAGATGAAGGAATCCGGGGTTATATCCAAGACGGTGATGGTATTCGGACAGATGAACGAACCCCCCGGAGCCCGCTTGAGAGTGGGACTTTCCGGTCTTTCCATGGCGGAGTATTTCAGAGACGAAGAACATCAGGACGTGCTGCTGTTCATCGATAACATCTTTAGATTTATCCAGGCGGGATCGGAAGTGTCAGCTCTTCTGGGAAGAATGCCATCTGCCGTAGGTTACCAGCCCACGCTGGGAACCGAATTGGGCGAATTGGAGGAGAGAATCACCTCCACCAAGGGAGGTTCCATCACCTCGGTGCAGGCCATCTTCGTACCGGCGGATGACCTGACCGATCCGGCACCTGCCACCACCTTCTCTCATCTGGATGCCACCACGGTTCTGTCCCGGCAGATCGTGGAGTTAGGGATATATCCCGCGGTCGATCCTCTGGCTTCCACCTCCCGGGTATTGGACCCGCGCATACTGGGAGAGGAGCATTATCAGACCGCCAGAGAGGTGCAGAGGATATTGCAGAGATATAAGGACCTGCAGGACATCATCGCCATCCTGGGGATGGACGAGCTTTCGGAAGAGGACAAGACCCTGGTAGGAAGAGCACGCCGGATACAGAAATTCCTGTCCCAACCCTTTTTCGTGGCTGAGGTTTTCACCGGCACTCAGGGCAGATATGTGAAACTTGAAGACACCATCAAGGGATTTAAAAAGATCATAGCCGGAGAGATGGATGACATCCCGGAACAGGCATTTTACATGCTGGGGGGGATAGAAGAGGTTTACGAAAAAGCTGAGGAGATGAAGAAAAAATAGAAGGCTTTGACAGCATTCATAGCAACGGGAATTTATCCCGCTGCAAAAACTGGTAGCTGTACCGTCTAGCCCATAGGCGCGGGAATTCATCCCGCGCTTGGAATCGGTGCTGCCTGGTTGCAGCGAAAAGACGTCATCACAATGTATCTTTTAACCATCGTAACACCGGAAGAGATATTCTACGAGCAGGAGGTGGTATCACTGATCGCTCCCGGGTCCGAGGGATACCTGGGTGTTTTGACCGATCATGCTCCTTTAATCACCGCCCTGGTGCCGGGAAAGCTGACCGTTAAGGGCGATAAAAACCAGGAGTTGGTCGGAGCCATTGGGGGAGGATTCATGGAGGTCTTCAAAAATCATGTCACCATCTTAGCCCACTCGATTGAATTCGTCGGTGAGATAGAATATGAGAGAGCACAAAGAGCTCTGGAAAGGGCCAAGCAAAGATTAAGATCCAGAAGGGAGGGAATCGACATCCCTCGCGCTGTGGCAGCCATGAATCGCGCAAAGAACAGGATCCGTCTTTTTGAAGCTCTCCGACCCAGTGAACAGGATTAGATTATCTCTTACGCAGAGGTGCTACAAATTTCAAGGGTGAAGCTTTCGCTCCACCCTTCTTTTTCTAACAGGAAAGAATGTAGTTGCCCAATTTACAGTTCGACAGGCTCACTGTCCTGAGCGAAGTCGAAGGATTGAGCCTCTTTATATGCTAGATAAATCGAGCAACTACAGGTTATCCCCCCCAAGTATATCAGCAGGGCAGGCTTCCCCCTCGCAACACATAGTTTATCAGACAGACGACATCTCCGATGTCCACTACACCGTCATAATTGGTATCTCCTGCGGGTAAAGCATCCGGAGGGGGAGCTTTTCTATATAGATAGTCTATAAGATTAACCAAATCTTCGATATCTATCACCCCGTCTCGATTGACATCGCCGAGGACGTAGGCAGGGCAGCCAATCCCAAAGGCACCGATGTCCACTCCTCCTTCACCCGCACCCACACAGCAGGAGTTCTCTGCCAGGTAATAATCTCCGGTATCGGGGAAGCAGAATAGAGGAGGACACGAGATATTGAAAAAGCTGTCGCAAGGTTCTCCGTTGACATTGGTTCCCCAGGTCAAATCACCTACACCCGCCGGACAGCCATAGAAGTTGCCAGAAGCGTTTCCCCACACATCATTGAATGAAATCACCGGGGTTCCATCCATCCTGCACCAGATTCCCTCCCCTGACCTGCTTAAGCAAACAATATTGTTGAATATAATCGGATCGTATCCTAATCCACCGATGAAGATTCCGCCACCCTCCTGTGTGGCGGAGTTTTTCACTAAGGTATTGCTGGAGATAAAAGAAGAGCAAGCTGCCGTATAAATACCCCCACCGTTCTCTGCGATATTTCCATCAAAGAAATTGTAACTTATGGTAGCGGGCACCAGGCTGGCGCAGTAAAGTCCTCCTCCTTTGGTTCTACAGCTATTTTCAACGATTGTATTCCCCATTAACGCCAAACCTCCTGAATGACCACAGACACCCCCCCCGAAACCATCCGTAGTGTTGTTTCCCAGGTAGTTGTTAATTACACTCGGAGAGCATAACTTGAAGAATATTCCTCCTCCTTTTCTGATAGCATGGTTGCCCCAAAGAACATTGTCGACGATAAGTGGAGAGGAACGCTCACATAGAATCGCTCCCCCCACCTCAGCTTGATTTTCGAACAGGCGATTGCCGGTTATCCGGGGAGAAAAATCTCCGGCCAGGCAGCAGATTCCTCCTCCATAATTGGCGTAGTTATTTGTTATTCTATTATGATCTATCCGCGGACAGCTGCAAAAACAAATGATTCCTCCCCCGTAGGAATATTCCCCGAACTTCAGGCCACGTCCGTTCCGAATGGTGAATCCAAAGATGCCCGAACTCGAGTCTTCTCCGGAGACAAAGAAAACCACGCTAGCTGAATCACTTGTGCCGAGAAGCTCGACATTGGCATCAATGATGGTGGAATCGATGGTGGTGGTATCTTTGTCATAGATGAAATTGCTGGCAACCAGGATTCCTTTCCCCAGGAAACTAATTCTCTCATGGTAATGGCCTCTTGCCACCAGGACCGTATCTCCATCAGAGGCACCATCGATTCCGGCTTGAATGGTTGAAGAATCAGCTGGCACTTCGATGATATCTGCTTTAAGTGGATTTTGAAAAAGAAGGGCGAGAGTCAATGTACCGAGTGTAAGATATCCTCTCATTTTCCTTGTCCTGTGTGTTGGAATTGCTATGAATCCGCTTGAACATAGCCTTCTAAGTGTTCTACCACTCAATATAACCGGATTTCCGTAATCTCCAAGTGAAAATGAAAAAGCAGTCGTCCGGATAAAAGAGCGGCTGCGACTATGG
>CAYOSZ010000312.1:0-3489 GCA_964406715.1 uncultured Ignavibacteria bacterium
GCACATAAACGGGCTTTATAACCTGGCCTGCCGAACCCAGATCGACAACCTGGGCGGCAAGGTCACTTTGAGACCGCTGGCTCACCTGCCCATTATCAAGGATCTGGTGGTTGATTTAGAGCCATTCTGGGAGCAGTACAAGAAGGTGCAGCCCTATCTTATCCCTAAGCAGGACGCGCCGGACAAGGAGTATCTGCAGAGTGAGAAGGAGAGAAAGAAATTGGATCCCTGGGTTGACTGTATCTTGTGCGCTGCCTGCTACGGCTCCTGTCCGGTTGAAGCCACTGATCCGAAATATTTAGGTCCTGCTGCATTGATGAAAGCTCTGAGGTTCATTGACGATTCCCGGGACGGGAAGAGCAAGGAGAGGCTGGCTTTTGTGGCCACGGACTTTGGCGTTTTCCGCTGTCACACCATCTTCAACTGCCAGAAGGTTTGCCCCAAAACATTGGATCCCACCAAGGCTATTGCCAAGTTGAAGATGAAGGCATTGTTCGGCTAAATGAGTTCCAACCGACTTTAGTCGGGTTTTACTTATTACGCCGCTAAAGTGGCTGGGAACACTTTGTTATTGCCAAGTTGAAGATGAAGGCGTTGTTTGGATGGTTCTCTTCTGAATGGCACCAATTCAGGTGATTTGAGCCAAAGAGTCTGATATAAAGCGAATAAAGAGGGCACTGGGTTTAAACCCGGTGCCCTCTCTCGTTTGGACCAGGAAGTGCTCGATGGACTAAAGATGAAGATTCCGCTCTTTGGTCGAGGGGGTGCCCCCACCCTCGACCTTTAATCAAGTGGCAGGGTAAGGGCTTGTCCTAAAGGGAACAGGCCGAAGGATACCCTGCCACAACGATCACATAATGAGAGCAGGGGAGACCTAATCCGGTCTCCCCTGTGCCGTTCTGTGGGTGGGAAAAAGGGGGGCAATGCTGTTACATGGTTATTTAGTCGACCCCTTTCCATATCTCGGCAAGATGGAGAGGGGGGCGGTGAGTGGGAGGTCAAATTCTATCCATAGAACGTCTTGATTAATTCCTTGTTACCTTATCTTTTCTCTTAACTCTTGAAGTTCCTCTTTTAACTGTTCCAGTTCCTCTTTCAGATCCTCCATTTCTTCCTCAAGTTCTGAGGAGTATTCACCCTCCCAGAGAATCTTGGGCACGTCGGGTGTCTTGGGCAACAACTCGAGCCTTTTAAAATTCCCGAGATCGGATGATAACCACTCTTCACCCTCCTCGACTTCAACCTTAAAACTCATGGACTTGCGATCCCGGATGACTTTGATTTCCACCTTATCCCCTTCTTCTTTATCCGAGATGAGGTCCCTCAGCTCTTCCGTGTCATTGATCTCATCCCCGTCTGCCTCCACGATCACGTCACCTGCTTCGAGTCCGGCTTTGTGCGCAGGCATGTCCTCCTCCACCTCGGTGATCAAGGCACCCTCCCCGTCCTCCACACCGAAATACTGACCCAACTGTTTTGTCATATCCTGCACCTTCACCCCGATACGGCTGCCGGAGAAAAAACTGAAAGAGTAAGTATGGGATTTGCCCACTTTTGCATCGCCCAGGAATGGTTCAAATTCGTACTGGTAAGAGAATCCGCTTTTCGGTCGTTTGCCCAACTTGACTTTGATGGTTTTTTCCTTGCCATCCCGCAAGATGATAAGTTCCACCTTCTCACCCGGCGAGGAACTCCGGATCAGTTTGGTCAAATTAGAGCTATCCCCAACCTTCTTTCCGCTGAATTTTATGATCACGTCCTCCTGTTCTATACCCGCCTCCTCCGCCGGACTGTCTTCCACCACGTCTCGTACCAGGACTCCCCTTTTCGATTCCAAATCCATGGCTTCCTTTATGTCTGAGGTTACGTCCTGGATGTAAACGCCCAGCCACCCCTTTTCCTGGTCCCCTTTGTCCTTTTCCGCCACTGCCGGAGCGACCATAACCAGGCAAACAGCTAATGTCAGAAGAATAAGGATGACCATGTTTCTTTTAGACATGACAAAACCTCCTTTCGAGTTTGTTTCCTTCTAATTTTCTGTTTTTCTTCTACAACCTAAGATAAAAAAAGTTCCACCATTTCAGCCAAAGCGATAAAATATTATCGGTGTTATTTTTTCGATCGTTCCTTAGTCATAAAGGGCAGAAGCTGTTCTGTGTCGTAATGGGAAAGGTATTGTTTCGAGAGGGATGGTCAAGCAACTGTATTATTGATTGAGATAACCACGACAAGAATGCTGGGAAAATATTCGTTTGACTTTTGTTTTTCGGCACCACACATCAGGAATTCCTCAGGGTGATTAGGTCTATCTTCTCCCAATACCCGGATTGAAATTCATCCCTCCCCAAAAATCTTTTTTTATAGCTAAAGGATTTCATGCAAATACCGAAAGAAATATCAGAAGACAGATTCGTCCCCAAAAAATTTAATCCGTCCCCAAAAAATAAAACGGGTATGACGAATCTGTCTATTTTTTTGCCCCAAAGCTCATCTGAAGAGAATCTCAACCCAATTGGCCAAAAACCCCGGTCCGGCAATCCCTGGGTTTCGCCCTTCTTCTCTGAACTCACCCCAAAAATCGATAATCGAATGGCTTTGATAATCAGAGAGTTTTCGTACGCAAAAAAATCCCTTCGGATAAAGTATCGAAGGGATTTTTCGTCTTACTTCAATCTGGTGGAGCCGACGGGGCTCGAACCCGTGACCTTTTGACTGCCAGTCAAACGTTCTCCCAACTGAACTACGGCCCCATTACTCAAACATCTACAGGCATTATTCGCTTTCCTTTTATCAGATTCTCTATATACAATCTGCTTTTATGATTTTTTATCTGTCCTTCTCTTTTTACCACTTCGGACCTTGTTTTATATTCTTCAGTATGTACCAAACACCACGGTCGATTCGATCTTGTAGATTTCCCCGCGCCACGATTGTGTTGATTCAGTCTGGTTTCTATGTCTTTTGTTATACCGATATAATACTTGCCGTTTTTCTGATTCTGTAGAATATACAGAAAGAATCTTTGCAATATTAAGCCTTTCCACCACACCACATCGGATTGGTTATCATCTTGTGACCTTCCCGATTGCTATCGGGACTTTCTCCCAACTGAACTACGGCCCCAGAGAATCATTCAATAGCGAATGGTCAGAAATCTTGGGAAAACCTCTAACCATACCTACAGCCTGATTAAAATACGGACTTCTCATCTATTGTCAAGAATAAAATCGGCTTAAATCGGAAACCGGAGTGACGGAGAAGACCGACATACCAGTACGCTTTATAACGTCGGATTCCTGAAAGAGATGATACCTATTAGAGTGTCAAAGAACTGTACCGTCCGGAGTAGCTACGCTGTTAAATTAACTGTTGACAAGCATGGCCGATATTATTAAATTGGCAGATGCTCTTGGAGGCATGGCAAGCAGATTGCTCTTTGAGGGCGTATGTCAAGTTTAACTGCCGCCCTAGCTCAGTTGGTAGAGCAAC
>CAYOSZ010000313.1:0-3476 GCA_964406715.1 uncultured Ignavibacteria bacterium
GGGGGGATAGTGATAATGAACATAATGTTGGTCTCCGTCACCGAGAGAACCAGAGAGATTGGCATTCGCAAGGCTCTGGGAGCCAGGAGAAGAAACATACTGTGGCAATTTCTGGTAGAGGCGGTGACTCTGGCTCTGGTGGGAGGAGCAGTCGGCATAATCATGGGTGCAATCATAGCCAAGGTGATCGATGCAGCCAGCCCTCTGCCCGCTTCGGTGGAGCTCTGGTCTGTAGTGGTGGCTCTGTTTGTATCCTCCTCGGTGGGAATATTCTTCGGGATATTTCCCGCCATGAAGGCTGCCCGGCTGCACCCCATCGAAGCTCTGCGATATGAATAGAGGAGGCGTACATGTCCCTCCACCTTAAACTCGCAACCTGATTTATGATAAACATCTTCGAGATAAAGGAAGCCATTTCCATGGCTCTTGCGGCAATCAGATCCCACAAGATGCGGGCTTTTCTGACCGTTCTGGGGGTTCTGATCGGGGTGACCACGGTCATCGGGATGGTTTCCATAATAACCGGCCTTAACAAAAGCATGTCGGAACAGATTGAGTCCCTGGGCTCAAACGTCATCTATGTCACCAAGCATGAAATTGGCATTCAATTCGGGGGTCCCTCAGAGGAGGAGAGAAACCGCCCTCCCATCACCTTTGAGGATGCCATGGCGGTCGAAGAGCTGTGTCTCTCCGTAGATGCTGTTTCACCGCAGAACTGGGGTCCCGGAGCCAAGACGGTGAAATACAAGGACAACAAGGTGAGCCGGTTTGAACTAATAGGAGTCATGCCGCAGTACGAGGTGGTGAACAACAATTATGTTGAAGAAGGGAGGTTTTTCACCGAGAGTGACGTAAACTACCGGGCCATGGTGACAGTTCTGGGAGTGGACGTGGCAGAAAATCTGTTCCCCAACCTGGACCCCATCGGGAAGGAAATCAGCATTGCCGGTCGTAATTTCGCACCCAAGAGATTTACCGTCATAGGAGTGATGGAGAAAAGACCTTCCATTCTGGGAGAGAGCCAGAACAACTTCGTGCTTCTCCCATATGACACTTACAAGAAGTTGTATCCTGAGGAAAAGGAGCTTCTCCTGGTGGCAAAGCCCGAAAGCCCGGAACTCATGAATCAGGCTATGGATGAGATCACCCGAGTGATGCGAATCCGAAGGGGTTTGTCGGCGGATAAGCCCAACAATTTCGCTCTGGCCACACAGGACGATCTCATGGACATGTACCGAAGCATCACCAGTGCAATTTACATGGTGATGGTGGTAATATCGTCCATCGGATTACTGGTGGGAGGGGTGGGGGTAATGAACATCATGCTGGTGTCGGTCACCGAAAGAACCAGAGAGATAGGTATTCGCAAAGCCATCGGGGCAAGAAAGAAAGATATTCTGTGGCAATTTCTTATCGAGGCCATGACCTTAAGTGGAAGCGGCGGAGTTTTGGGAATAATCATAGGTTTGCTTTTGGGGTGGTTCGTGGGGCAGGTCACACCTCTGGCCGCCGGGGTCTCCCTGTTCTGGATAGTCCTGGGCTTCTCATTTTCTGTCTCTGTGGGTTTGATCTTCGGAATATATCCTGCCTATCGCGCTGCTAAATTGGACCCCATCGTCTCCCTGCGATACGAGTGAAGACATACGTGCGAAACTGCGTTTTTCTGTTTTAAGCTTTGGAAGGACGAGCCTATTTTTCACCACCCCCTACCATATATTTTTGTTGCAGAACCAATGGGGAGGAGTTATTTTTAGCCGGGGAAAGGCGTATAATAATGAGGTAGAGGGAAGCTTTTATAAGTTGTTTTGAAAGGAGAAAGATGAGATCTTTTACTACAATTACAATGCTTTTTTGCTTCTGGCTGTTGCTCTTTCCCTGCGGTATCCGGGGACAGACCGACTTCGGATATTTGGATGAGAGAGAGCAGTTTTTCTTCGTCGACTATGCCACCTTCAGGGAGGAGACGGGAGAAACATTCAGGGTGGAGGTGTATTACAAAATCCTCACCCAGGCGCTTACCTTCGTTAAGCAGGAGGATAATTATAAAGCTTCCTATGAAATTCAGGTGTTTTTGTCCAACAAGGTCAACCGGCAGGTGAGCGGGACCTCGAAGGAGGAAGATTATTTTGTGGACAGCTACCGGGAGACTCGATCCCCTTCAGATTTTCTGATAAACCAACTTGCCCTGTCCGTGTATTCCGGAAGATATAAGCTGAGGGTGAAACTCATCGATCGTAGTTCCGGGTCAGCAGTTGAGACGGAGAGGGATTTCAAAATCCCGTCTCGCACCCAGAAGGAGCCTCTCTTTTCGGACATAGAGTTTATTCGTCAGCTCACGGACAGCACTGAGGGATCAAGCTTCAACAAAAAGGGGAAATTAGCCATTCCCAGCGTATCCAGAAGGTTTGGCGATCCCGATCCCATTCTTCTGTTTTACTATGAGATTTACGGAGGGGAGCAGGAGCCTCATCCATACGTTCTCCGCTACCAAATAGACCACCTTAACCAGGCCTTCACCTATCAGGAAACCTCCACGGTGATGTTGGGATCCGAAACCTTCTTTGCCTTCGACAGCATTTCTTTGGAGGATTTTCACTCCGGGGACTATTCCCTGACGGTGACCCTTTTGGATAAGGATGAGGAAAAGGCAAAGATCGAAAAGTCGTTTGCGGTGGACTGGTCCTATTTGAATCTGTTGAAAAACGACTATCTCAAAGCGATTGACCATCTAAGATATGTAGCTTCCTCCGATGAGATTAAAGAACTACTGGATGCTCCGGAGGAAGAACGTTTGAGAAAGTGGCTTGAGTTCTGGAAATCCAAAGATCCCACCCCTAATACACCGGAGAATGAATTGAAGGATGAATATTATCGCAGGTTGAAATACGTCAGTCAGAATCTGGCATTGCCCACCAGCGAGGGTTGGGAGACGGATATGGGCAGGATTTACATGATATATGGGCATCCGGATGACGTGGAAAAACATCCCTTCGATCGGGATGTGCAGGCTTTTCAAAAATGGTATTACTATAAGGAGAATCGAGTATTCTTGTTTGTCGATCGGGGGGACGGTGAGTATGAACTTCAACCCCCCTACGACGGAAGACAATGGTAAGACACAAAAAGACGATATCAGCTTTAAGATAGTTACCTTTAATAAAGTCATATCTCAAACGGGAGGATTAAAAGAGCTGTCTAACCTGATTTCATTAAGCAAACGAGGAGATCATAATGAAAAGAATTTTGTTGAAGTGGGGAATAGGGGTGGTGCTTTTCTGCCTTCTTTGTACTTCCCCCGTTCACATCCGGGCGAAGGATCCCGTCAGCTTCCCCATCGGGCTGGACTTTGCCTCCTTTCGGGAGTTTGCAGACTCCACCCAGAGCTATGTGGAGATATACTATTCATTTAACAGAAAGGTGCTTGAATTCGTTCCCCAAGAGGATTCGCCAGTATCCGTGCGGGAAATAGTCTTTGT
>CAYOSZ010000314.1:0-3460 GCA_964406715.1 uncultured Ignavibacteria bacterium
TTGAATAGCCGAACCTTTGCAACATCTTGATAGACTGCTTTATCTCTTCTAGCCTTGCCAACTTCCTCAGCCTTTAGAGCATCTTCCATGGTAGTTCCTAGGGTTTCCTTTGACACATTGAGGTGTATCTTGTTTCCAATGGATGCAATAGCACTCCCGGGAACGATTATGTCTACATCCGCCTTTAGTCCAGCTGCTTCAAGTTTTTCCTCAATGAATCCTCCTCCCACAACCATTGAAACTGAGCCATCAACATCGAAATCAATATCGATTGCACGACCCACTTTCTTGCCATCTTTGTCCATTATGTCCATCTTTTCTACCTGAGAGAGTCTGATATCCCCTTCAGGAATAGCTTCCGAGTCTAAGGTTGTTTTGAGTGTATTTACTGATGTATTCAAGTGGATATGATCGTCAATGTTCGTGATTAGAGATCCATCGAATACAGGGTCTATGTTTGGACGAGCTTTAATCGATTCTAGTAACTCTTCCCAACGAGATCCAGCAAGTATGAATTTGGAGAGTTTGAGTTCTCCATCAAATGAGAATGTCAAGTCGCTTACTTTCCCAATCTTTTCTCCTGATGAGTCAAGAACATCCGCTTTCTTTATTTCTTTGCAACAAATTGAACGTGCGAGTTTCATGAATATCCCAATCGAATAAAATAACCATTGTTAATTAAAGACTTCGGTTGATGCACCTTGTATCACTCAGAGAACATAACATCTCAAGTTCTTTGTTTCAACTATTTCTCATTGCTAGAGAACAAGATAGGGGTCTTGTTATGGTGAAAATTTGCGATTCATGTGGCTCAACTGATGGTGTTCAGTTTGTATACAATTCATTCTCGGATGGCGGTGATTGGAGATGCAATGACTGTCTTAACAAACAGTTCCCTGAGGGGTCTCGCATTGTCAAGTTCACCGATACATCACATCCGCATCGACCTGCGTATTACCTTTGTATCGAGTCCCAAGAGGATTTGGATCTAATAATGACTGTAGGAGAACGAGCACATACAATTGGTGCAAAGGGAATCGAAGCGTGCTTCTATACAGCTTTTAAACGTGGCCGTCGAATTGGTCCTCATGCATTTACTCTGGGTCATGATGGTAGCGTTGCGCAACTCCGATCACATGTTGATACCTTGCGAATGTTCTTGGAAACATCAGAAAGGATAATCATAGATAATCAGAAAATTCAGAACATTGTAGGTTAAAATAAAAGGCGGTCACCATAGACCTACTTAATGCAGATGGATCCCATCAACTGGGTGTTTTTAATAGGAGATTTCGCGGTAGCTGTGATTCTCGTTCTCTATTTCACTATCGCGTACAAAAAAGGCAAACTCTCACGAGTCCTCTTCTACGCTTTTTGGATCGGTTGTATTATTGGTGCAACGTGGGAGTTCACATTCATGTTTCTTGGGGATGGATTTGCATATGCTGTCAATCCTTGGCCTTTTGGTCTCTCTGGCTGGCCAAAGAAGCTTGCACATTCTGTAAGGGATGGAGGTCTCTTCATGACTGGTGTCCTTCTATGCAGAACCATACTCGGTAGAAACTCGAGGTTTCTCATATGGAATTGGTATGAGTTTGGCATCATGGAACTTTGGGGTATCAGTCAGGAACTGCTTGTTGAGTATCTCTTTAATGGAAGAGTCTGGGTATATGTTCCACTATCATGGAATCCAGTAATCATCTCACCGCTTCCTGGATCCGCTACTACAGTAGGCTACACATTGATACCTCAAGCTGTTTGGGTTATAGCACCTATTGTTTTCTACTACATCTTTGTGAAATTGCATAAACGATTTGGAGAATCCCATATCTAAGCAGCAATGGATAATACTAACAGGACGATATTCTGTAAGTAAGAACAGGTGGTATTGAGTTGGACCTTATAGACAAAACCATCATGGTTGAGATTGCATCCAACTGCCGAGTGAGCTATGAAACACTCTCCCAGAAAACCAACTTGAGCGCAAATGCTGTAAAAAATCGAGTTGCTGCCTTAATAGATACTGGGACAATATCCCGTTTCGCTATTTCACTGGAAGCCGCCATGATTGACGCATCCTTTTTCATGGCACTTGTGATAACCAATGGCACTGAAGACATTGATATCTTCGTAGGACAGCTCGGTGAGAACCCAATGGTAGGTCACGTCAGTATATTGGCTAGTGCGGGAGGTGGGGCATATCTAGTCTGGGGTCAATATATTGGTACCCACATGCTTTCAGATTTGAGAGCATTTCTACACGCAGCTGCCGAGGTTGAAACTGTTGAACTTCATACTATAATTGGCCCCGTTGGAAAAAAGGTGGAGTTTTCGAAATTGCATCTTCGAATCCTTTCTTTCCTTAAGAAGAATCCTCGAGCGTTGATAAGTGACATCGCACAAGAAGCTGGTATTGCCGCAAAGACTGCTAGAAGAGCAATCAACGAGCTCATGAAGAGTGGTGGCATAGTTTTTTCAGCAAGACCTGATATGGCTGCAGGGAAACTTGTGAACTTCTTCGTTCGTTTTGAGTGGAGTGAGAATGACACTACAATGGGGAGGATTGTTAGATGGCTAAAAGAGACGTATCCTGTGGAGCTTTGGGATCCCACTGCCTCAGCAACTGATCCCGTTTTCTTTGCTGAGTTTGTTGTTGAGAACCTTCACGAGGCTGAAGCTATTGCTCGAGAGATTCGAAGTAAATCCTTTGTTAAGTCAACTGCGACTCTTGTTTCATACTCGAATCAAAAGTTCCCCTATTTTGCTGAAACAATGCTCGATGAGATGATTCGTGAAGCCGGATTTTAGATTCTAATTACCGAAGGAACCACTTCACTTTTCGGAAACTTGATTCTCATTTCATCCTCTTTTTCGCAGTGGCCACTTACCGTGAAATGATATTCATTCTGTTAGTATTATAAGGTGAAGGTGCATGGATATGGCAAGCGAGAAAGCATCCCCAAAAATGTGGAGGCAAATTCCACAGCAGAGGAGTCGCACAAGCATGTTTCTTAATTATCGTTCGCGCTATGACAGATAAGCATCCTCTCTCTCCTCCAAATAATTCGGATAGAGTGAAAAGCACTAGCTCTCACTCTATTCCGGAGCTCATTTTATCATGACTCGTATAGAACCTGATAATCTAGAACATTATCGATACGAGCTAGGTCCAATCAGACCTCCGAGTGAAGCCTCTAGTCTTTTGATTCGCGTGACTCGTAATTGCGAATGGAACCGATGTTTGTTCTGTCCTGTCTATAAAGATACTGAGTTCTCAGTTAGATTCATTGAGCACATCAAACATGACATAGACCTCATCAGAAAATACGTCGATTTTCTACATGAGCCGTATCATAATATTCTGATAGAAGAGCCTCTTGCTTATGATTCTGCAATGCGTTGGGTAAGTCAAACTATGAAGTCCGTTTTCTTGCAGGACGCAGACTCACTTGTGATTGGA
>CAYOSZ010000315.1:0-3457 GCA_964406715.1 uncultured Ignavibacteria bacterium
AAAATCTTAACGGCCAGGCTGAAAAGAGGGCTGGTGGCGTTAATCCGGGGTGAGACCAAATACCAAAGCAGTAAGGTCGCGATTATCAGCATCACCAGGCTGAAAATGGACAAGGCTAAAAACGTCCATTTATCCCGTGTCCTGGATTTCTCTCTCGAATCAGTCATGACGTTCACCATTCATCCCGGCAATCATCCCACCTTTGGCGGAACTAAAATTCTATCTCGATTATCCCCAAACCTTCGACCGAATACATGATCGCTTTTTCAAATCATGTTTCAACGGCAAACTGAGTTGGCCAACTCTTCAATAGTTTCTTTCCTACTATTATACTGTCTTCATGAAGCTTTGTTTTCCTTTTGTCGCTAAAATCACTATTCCAATCTCTCACCGGGCTCGATCCGGTATCCTCTGGTGAATTCCTCGATGCTCATCCTTCTTTTGCCCTCTGCCTGAACCTCCAGCAGGCTTAATATCCCTCTCCCGGTCCTCACCCAGAGACTCTCCTTTTCATCCGGCTTTATCACCTGCCCAGAATCACCAGAAAATGGAGCGTCACCTATCACCTGAGCCTTGAGGATTTTCAAAATCCTGTCCCGGAAAAGAGCGAAAGCAGCCGGGTAAGGCGCAAGCCCCCGAATCTGGTTTTTGATCTCCAGGGCTTTCTTAGACCAGTCTATTCGACAGTGTTCCGGTGTGATCTTGGGTGCGGGTGAGGCCTGAGTATCATCCTGTCTTACAGGTTTTGACTCTCCCCTTTCGATCAGATCCATGGTTTCAAACAGAACCTCGGCCCCCAGTTGTGCTAACCGGTCGTGCAGCTCTCCGAAGTTTTCCTCCGGCTGAATTTCGATTTCCCTCTGTAGGATCAGATCACCTGTGTCCACTTTCTTTTTTATGTAGAACGTGGTGAGTCCGGTTTTGCTCTCACCGTTCATTATTGCCCAGTTGATGGGTGCCGCTCCGCGATATTTAGGCAAGAGGGAAGCGTGAAGATTTATGGTTCCCAGAGGAGGAAGAGAAAAAACCACCTCCGGTAGAATACGAAAAGCCACCACCATTATCAGGTCTGGATTCATATCCCTCAAAGATTGCATGAATTCTTCGTCTTTTAGGTTCTTGGGAGTGAGTATTTTCAGATCTCGTTCTTTGGCGAATTTCTTCACCGGAGACTCCGTTATTTTCCTGCCTCTTCCTTTGGGTTTGTCCTGAACGGTCACCACCCCTACTATCTCATGTTTGCTTTGGCTTAATTTCTCCAGACTGGGAATGGCAAACTCAGGGGACCCCATGAAAACGATTCGCATAAATCTCTCTGGTTGGCTTGAAGTGAGGTTATCTGGCAGAAAGCTTCTTTAGCTTTTTGGACAAAAGCCTTCTTTTAAGGGAACTGAGATGGTCGATGAAAAGTGTGCCATTCAGGTGATCGATCTCGTGAGCCAGCACCCGGCTTAAGATGCCTTTGGCCTCGACCACCATCTCCTTTTCGTCCAAGTCTATTCCTTTAACCGTCAACTCTAGTGGACGGGTTACGTCCGCATAGGTGCCGGGAACGGAAAGACACCCTTCCTCCTCGGTTTGCTCGCTGTGTGAATCCACAATCACCGGATTGATCACGATCAAAGGGGAATCCTCCAACTGAAAAACGGAGCGATCCACCACGAAGATTCTTTTCTCCTCACCCACCTGGTTGGCGGCCAGTCCTATCCCCCCGGCATCCTTCAACGTTTTCAACATCTCGAATGCCAACTTTCTTATCTTATCATCCACCCGGGTGATCTCCTGGGCACGTTTCCGCAGGACGGATTCACCATATATTCTTATGGGTAGGACGGCCATCAGTTCCTCTTTTCTGCCTTAACTGAAATTTTAAGCTGATTCAGATTTTAGCTTGTTTGAATCGAGTATCAATCCTCGGTTCCCACCCTTCCGGCGATGGAGCTTTTCAAAAACTCTATCTTCACGTTCTCCGCCACCTTCAACACCACCTTATCATCCTTATCGTCCATGCCCACGATGGTGCCGTACATGCCGCTGTTGGTGACCACCTTATCCCCTTTTCTCAGGGTGGAAATCAAAGTCTTGTGTTCCCTCTGCCTTTTAGTTTGAGGTCTGATCAACAGGAAATAGAATATCACCACTATGGCGATCAAGGGCAGAAAGGCGGCAATTCCTCCCCCCTGCTGACCGCCACCGCTTGTTCCCATGGCATGTGCCGTTTCGACCATTACACCTCCGAAAATTAAGAGTGGCAGAAAAAATAAAATCACTTTTCGTAATCCTGTAATCTTTATCAATTCCAACCTACGAATTGTGTTTTTGAATCTTGTCATTTCCCCTCTCTTGTTTAATGGTTCTCTATTTTCTCTTCGTAGTCCTTTTGGCTGGACTTATACTTTTTCAAAAACTCTGCCTTCCACTCTAAAAAGCAATCTTTTAATATAGCATTTTTTGCCATTCTCATCAAGTCTAAATAAAAATAAAGGCTGTGGATGGTGGCGAGCCGGAGCACGCTTATCTCCCCGGTATTGAAAAGATGTCTTAGATATGCCCGGCTGTAATTTCTGCAGGTGGAGCATCCACATTCCGGATCCACGGGAGAAAAATCCTCTGCACAGTCTGAATTCTTTATGATCAACTTGCCGAATCTGGTGAACAGGCTTGCATTTCTCGCATTTCTGGTGGGTAGCACGCAGTCGAACATATCGATTCCTCTCGAGATCGCCTCCACCATATCCTCCGGAGTTCCCACCCCCATCAGATACCTGGGCTTTTCCTCCGGGATGTTTAAAAGAGACAGATCAACCATCTCAAAGGTGGTGGTCTTGGGTTCTCCCAAAGAGAGCCCACCGATGGCATATCCCGGAAAATCCATTTTCGCCAGAGCTTCGGATGAGTTCTCTCTCAAATCCGGATAAGTGCTGCCTTGAATGATACCAAACAAAGCCTGCTTGTGTTTGGAGTATTTATCCTGCAGTTCCTCATGCGTCTTCTTACATCTTTCCGCCCAATTTAAGGTCAGCTTGTTTGCCCTGTTCGCCTGTTCCATTGTGCAGGGATAGGATACCGGCTCATCCAGCGTCATTATAATGTCCGCTCCCAATGCATGTTGAATTTCCACCGCCTTTTCCGGAGTGAACATGTGATAGGAGCCATCCAGATGCGACTGAAACCTCACTCCCTCTTCCGTAGTCTTGGTGAGGGAATTCAAACTGAATACCTGGAATCCTCCGCTGTCGGTGAGAATTGGTCTGTCCCAGCTCATGAACTTGTGGAGTCCGCCAGCTTTTTCCACCAGCAGATGCCCCGGCCGCAAGTAGAGATGATAGGTATTGCCCAGAATAATCTCCGCTCCGATCTCCTTCAGATCCTCGGAGGAGAGGGTTTTGACCGAAGCCTGGGTTCCCACCGGCATGAAGACCGGGGTGTTCACCTCTCCATGCGGAGTTTTTATCAC
>CAYOSZ010000316.1:0-3456 GCA_964406715.1 uncultured Ignavibacteria bacterium
CTTACCAGCTGAAGGGAAGCAATCAGGCGATTGGCCAGTTCAGGAAATCTTTCCTCCACTTGAAGAGCTAAATCCTCCAGATGGGGTGGGTGAAAGATGGGTCGCAGGCACAAATAGGCGAAAGAGGTCACCAAAATTAATCCCGTGATGCCCAGATAGGCGACCCTCAACCCGACCGGGAACACGAAAACCGAATTCAGCCAGAGCCCCAGAAATCCGAATCCCAGGGCAAAAGACAGAAGGAGCAATATTCCCCGGATGCACCTGTGTCTGATGTAGGATCGTCTTAAGGTTACCAGACGATCCACCACAGCGCCATAATTTTTCAAGTTTTCGTCGTCACTCATGTACATCTCCACATCGATTGTCTCATTCTCATCATGCAAACTTTAGTTTAGTTCTCCAGAGCCCAGGTGATGATGTTGGTCCCCATCTTGAGGGCAGCTTCGCGTTTCTCCGGAGGATCATTATGCACCTGGGGGTCCTCCCATCCGTCGCCTATGTCGGATTCATAGACGAAAAACACCATCAATCTCCCTTCATGAAACATGCCGAATCCCTGTGGTGGTTTCTCGTCGTGCTTGTGTATCTTGGGCAGTCCATTGGGGAAACTATAGTAACAATGATAGATCCCGTGGCTGAAGGGAAGCTCCACCAACTCCTTGTCCGGGAAGAGTCTTTTCATCTCCCTGAAGAAGGCATCCTTCAACCCATAGGAATCATTGGCGAACAGAAAACCACCGTGGGTTAGGTAATTTCTCAGTCTCTCCAGTTCCTGATCGGTAAATTTCACGTTTCCATGACCGGTTAGAAATAAGAAAGGATAGGAGAAAAGATCTTCGTCCATCACCGAAAGCCGAACCTCCTCCTCTTTAACCGGAATGTTGGTGTTCTCCTTCAGGAACTTGAGCATATTGGGAATGGCTGAGGAGCCCCAATACCAGTCGCCTCCACCTCCATACTTCAGTCGACAGATGGTGAAGGCAGAGGGATTCAGGTTGGCAGTTTCCTTCTTGATTTGCCCAACAGCCACCGATCCCAGGACCAAAAGTGCGACAACAAAGGTAAATCTCTTCATGTCCATATAGATTATACAATTGAGGGTTTCAGGATGTTTGCAGCCTCTGATGGTAATGTAGCTCAGATGTGAGTAAAGTCAACAACTAAAGCAGAATGACAATAAAAAAACCGCCCGGATTTGGGGCGGTTTTGCTAAATCTGTTCTGTATGTATCTGCGGTCTATTTGAATCTCTTGGGTGATTTGTTTTCCCATTCCACGATGATGGGGCTGGCCACGAACACGGAGGAGTAGGTTCCCACGATGATCCCCAGCATCAACGCCAGGGCGAAATCGTGTACCACCTCTCCCCCCACCAAAAAGAGGGTGAAGACCACCGCGAAGGTGGTGAGGGAGGTGATAATGGTTCGGCTCAGAACCTCGTTAATGCTCGCATTTATGGTGCTGGCAAAATCGCCCTTCTTGCGGAAAAGCCTTAAATTTTCCCGTATCCGGTCGTAAACCACCACCGTATCGGTCAACGAATACCCGGCTAAGGTCAAAAGCGCGGTGACGATCAACAGGGTGATCTCCTTTTGAAGTAAGAACATGAGTCCCAGAACCACCAGCACGTCGTGAAAAGTGGTAACCGTGGCGGTCACTCCAAATCTGAAATCGAACCTTATCCAGATGTATAGAAGAATCCCTGCCAGAGCGAGCAGCACCGCCCACCGGGCTTGTTTCTGGAGGGTTTTTCCCACCGAGGGACCGATTCCATCCACCGAGTCCATGTTGAATTTATTCTCAGGAAATTCCTTGGCCAGCACGTTCAAGATATCCCGAGATATCACGGTGACTTCCTCGTCGGTGGTGGCCTTCACCCGGATGAGGAAATAGCTGGCTTTCTCCCTTTTTAGGGACTGGATGAATGCGTCATCATATCCGTTTCTGCTCAGGGCTGACCTGAGATCGCCTATTTCTAAGGGTTTCTCGAAAAAACCCTGTATCATGGTCCCCCCGGCGAAATCTATTCCCAAATCGGCTTTGCCCAGGAAAATGGCCACAAAAGCCACTATTCCGAGAATCACCAGGATGGCGGAGATTACAAAGGCATAATACCTTTTGCCCATGAAGTCGATATTTGTTTTCTTCAAAATTTGAAACATGTTCGGCTACTCCCGCATTTATATGCTTAAAGTGCGATATCCCTTTCTTATGTCGAATATCACCCGGGTGATCACCACCGCAGTGAACAGGCTTATGGTCACGCCCAGGCTCAGCGATACGGCGAACCCCTTCACCGGACCGGTTCCGAATTGAAACAGGACGGCGGCGGTTATCAGGGTGGTGACGTGAGAGTCGACGATGGCTAAAAGCGCTCTCTTGTATCCGGCGTCTATAGACGCCCGGATGGTTTTTCCGGTTCTCAACTCCTCCCTTATACGTTCGAATATCAAAACGTTGGCATCCACCGACATTCCAATGGTGAGTATGATGCCAGCTATGCCGGGCAAGGTCAGGGTGGCGTGAAGGGCTGCAATGGCTGCCAGAAGAAAGGTCAGGTTAAAGATCAGGGCGATATCGGCTATTATCCCTGAGAGCCGGTAATAAATGGCCATGAAAAACAAAACCACCAGAAATCCGATGATGGCAGCGGTGGTGCCTTTACCGATGGAATCCTGCCCTAAAGATGGTCCGATCACCCGGTTCTCGATTATCTTGACCGGTGCGGGAAGCGCACCCGCTCTCAACACAATGGACAAGTCGGTGGCGTCCTCGATGGTTGCCACACCGCCCATCTCAATCACACCCCGGTCCCGAATCTTGGATCGGATGATGGGAGCCGATTCCACCCTCCCATCCAGCGTTATGGCCAGAGGCTTGTCTATGTTGGCGCCGGTGACCCGGGCAAATATCCTTCCACCGCTTTTGGTCAGGGTAAATTGAACCTCCGGCTTTCGGAACTGGTCATACGTCGGCCTGGCATCCACTAAGTATTTGCCGGAAAGCTCGACTCTCTTCTTCAGAAGATAAAGGCCCCAGTACTTCTGATTCTGAAATGTTTCCGCCCGGGTGGAGAAGGCAAATTCGGCATCCTTTGGAATGAGTTCCTGAACCTCGGGTCGCTTAAGCAGAAGCTCCACCTTGGGTTTTTCCTCCTCCAGCACCATAAATCCCGACCTTCCCTCATAGGACTCCAGATATTGAGTGAAAGGTCTTTCTTCATAGTAGGCTTCCTCCTCCTCCAGAAAAGAGGTGGTATCTTCGGTGGTATCCGCTTCTGCAAAAAGGTCCTTTACCACGTCACCTTCCGTTTCCTCTCCCTTTTCCTCCGGAGTCTCGACTGCTTCCTCCACGATAGAAGTGGTTTCTGCCTGAGCCAGCACCTCATCGATCTTCTTCAAGATGGAGGCGATATTATCCGGACTCTCCAGCAGCTTGAATTCAAGCTGGGCGG
>CAYOSZ010000317.1:0-3456 GCA_964406715.1 uncultured Ignavibacteria bacterium
ATTGCACAAAGCCTCGTTTATCTCACAGACCATCACACCATCGCCTCTATCCACTAATTGCGGAGCGTTGAACTCGCATATCTTCACGCAGATTCCGCATGCCCGGCACAGATCGTTGTTCACCACCTGGCAAACCACCGGCTCCAGCTCGATATGATCTCTGGAGGTCAATATGGCCGCCTTACCGGCAGCTCCCTGAGCGGAGAAGAGACTGTCTGAGATTCCCTTGGGAGCATTGGCACAGCCGCAGACGAATATACCTGCGGTATTGGTCTCCACCGGACCTAATTTGGAATGTCTTTCCAGGAAGAAACCATCCAAACCCCTGGGAAGCTTGAATAGATTCTGCAACTCGGCAAAGTCCTTCTCTTTGGGAACCATTCCCACCGACAGAACCACCGCATCCACCGGCAGCTCCAGGTGCCTGTTATACAGGGGCTGATACAGCTTGATCTCAGTCGCCTTCTTGTCTCCTAGAATCTCAGGCGGATACTTCTCATCGAATTTCAAAAACAAAACTCCTTTTCCTCTTGCCTCCCTGTATTCCTCCTCCGCCCCCTTGTCGAAAGTCCGGATGTCCCGATAATATACCACACAATTGATCCCTCTCTCCTGCAGCTGAATGGCCTGCTTGATGGCCACCTGACAGCAGTATCTGGAGCAATATTCGTTCCCGCCCTTCTCCCTCGATCCCACGCACTGGATGAAGGCAACGTTCTCCGGTTTCTTGCCGGCGATGGTCAAAGCTTCCTGGTGCTTTGTTAAAAGCTTTTCCAGCTCCATGTTGGTCAAAACGTTGGGAAGTTTCCCGTATGCGAATTTATCTTTGGGATCGTAAAGATCGGAACCGACAGCCAAAATAATCGCTCCGGCTTTAACCTTTTCGATATTGGCTTTTTTGCCTTTGCCCGGCAGTTGGGTCTCCAAGGTTATCTCGAAATTCCCCACAAAGCCTTTAACCTCTTTAACTGCAGTAAAGGTGAGGATTTTGACCTTTCTTTTTTTCAACTCCTCTATCTTTCGGTTGATCAATTCCTTTCCGGTGATTTCGGCTCCCAAAAGCCTGTCTAAATCTTTGACCCGTCCGCCCAACTCCTTTTCTTTTTCTATCAGGGTAACTTTCTCTCCTCTTATGGCCAAATCCAATGCGGCTTGAATTCCGGATATGCCTCCTCCGATTACCAGAATCTCCGGATTCATGGGAACCTGTCTTCTCTCCAGGGGCTCGAGATGATACGCCCTGGCAACTGCCATGCGGAGCAGGTCCTTGGATTTTCTGGTTGCCGCCTCCGGCTCGTGGGTATGCACCCAGGAACATTGATCGCGTACATTGGCCATCTCAAAGAGGTAGGGATTCAATCCCGCTCTTCGACAGGTCTCCTGAAAGATGGGCTCGTGCGTTCGCGGGGTGCAGGCTGCCACCACCACCCGGTTGAGATTGTGCTCTTTGATGTGATCCTGCATAAGCCTTTGGGTTCCGTCCGAGCACATGAACAGGTCCCGAACCACATGTACCACCCCGGGAAGCGACCTGGCGTACTTTTCTACCTCCTCCACGTTCACCACCCCGCCGATGTTGGTGCCGCAGTGGCAGACGAATACCCCGATTCTGGGCTGCCCATCCACCTTGATGGGCTCAACCTTTATGGGCTCCTTCTTCACCTGTTGACCCTTTAAGTGCTCTGAGACCTTCAATGCCGCGGCTGATCCTATGGCCACCGAATCCGTGATATCCTTCAGTCCCGCAGCGCTTCCACAAAGATAAATGCCTTCTTTCGTGGACTCCAAAAATGACGTGGGGTCCTGCTGTTTGAAGAAGCCCGTTTTGTCAATCTCTATTCCTAAAATTTTGGCCAGGCTGGAAGTGCCTGCGGCAGGAACGCCGGCAGCGGAGAGAACGGTGATGTCTGCCCAGATCTTTTCCACCTCCTTGGTCTCCGTATTCTCGATGAAAATAATCAGGTCCTTGGTTTCCGGGTCCTCTTCGATCTTGGCAGGCCTTCCCTTGTAGAAGATCACGTCCGGCTCCTCCTGCACCCGAAGATATAACTCCTCATACCCTTTGCCGAAAGCTCTTATGTCCATGTAAAAGATGTAGATCTTTTTGATGTCCGGGTCGTGCGTCTTAGCCAGAAGGGCATTTTTGACGGTGTTCATACAGCAGAAATATGAACAGTAGGGATAACCCCTCTCCCCCACCGATCTGGAACCGACGCATTGAACAAAAGCTAAGGTCTTGGGTGTTTTCATGTCCGACGGACGAACCAGATGCCCGCCCGAAGGCCCGGAGGCATTTAGAATCCTTTCGAACTCCAATCCGGTTAAAACGTTCTCATAACGGGCATATCCGTAATTGGTCAGGCTTCGGGGATCGTATTCGTCAAATCCGGTGGCTACCACTATGGCGCCAACGTTGATTGTCTCCTCTTGGGGTAACATGTCGAAATCGATGCAGTTCAGTTTGCAGGCCCGGGAACAACTCTCGCACACCAGGATGGTTTTATTCAGACAAACCTCCCGGTCGATGGCATATGTTCGGGGTGAAGCCTGGGGAAAGGGGGTATAGATTGCTTTTCTGGCTCCCATTCCCAGATCGAAAGGGTTGGGAGCGATCACCGGACAAGCCTTGGCACAATCCCCGCATCCCACACAGGTATCTTCATTTACGTATCGGGGGTTCCTTCTGACCGTGACCTTGAAGTTCCCAACCTGACCTTCGACTCCAACCACCTCGGAGTAGCTCCACAGCTTGACGTTGGGATGTCGACCGACATCCAGCATCCGCGGGCCCAGAATTCATATGGCGCAGTCCATGCTGGGAAAGGTCTTGTCTATCTGAGCCATTCTCCCCCCTAAAGTGGAGGATCTCTCTACCAGATAAACCTGGAAATCCGCTTCAGCCAAATCCAGCGCTGCTTGAATTCCGGCCACCCCTCCGCCGATTACTAAAGCACCCTTCTTTTCCTTGTCCTTCACCTTTCCTCCAAATTTATCTTCAAGAAGTGGTAACCCCAGCCTTTAGTGTACATAATAACCATCCGCCCCGCCAGAGACGGGGCGACGATAACTTATGATGACTTCGTGTCTTCAGCTTCTTTACAACTCAGCTGTTGGTCTTAGCTTTGGTTTTGTTCTGAGTTCCTTTGCCCAGGTTCTCTTGTCCGTACTGGTATCCTTTGTCGAAGGCTTTAAGATTCAACTCGACAAACCTTTCTTTGAAGGAAGACTGGATCGCCTTTTTGGCAGACTCCGGCTTAATCAGATTGGTGACCGCAGTGAAGAAGCCGAACATCACTATATTGGCTGCAATCTTGGCACCCATATCTTCAGCGAAACGGGTGGAAGGAATGGAGAAAACCTTAACTCCCTTCTTAACCTTTTCCGGCTTGACCAGATCATCGTCAATGACCAAAGTTCCGCCTTCTTTAATGTTCTCCCCATGTTTGGAGAATCCCT
>CAYOSZ010000318.1:0-3447 GCA_964406715.1 uncultured Ignavibacteria bacterium
TATTTAGCTCTGTCAACAGGATTTTAGAAAATTCTTAAAATATCTTTTAGAAATGGACAAACCCGGTAATTCTTCCTAGCAGGCGATAGGAGAAATCACTTGAGCTTAATGTTTTAATACGACAACCCGGCCCTTAATTATTTGAGAAAAACAGCAGGGGGCTTTAAAATTAGCTCAGATGAAAGAACGAGGAAAAATCAACCGTAAGCCCCCCCTAATCTTTGGTTTCATGAAATTCTCTTTATTTTTAATCTTCTTTTGTCGATTATCCCTTTTTCCCATGCATCCAGAAACAGTTCCGCTATGTGGGAATCGAACTGGGTGCCGGAACAATCCCTGATCTCCTTTAAAGCCATCCTGAAGCTTTTGGCTTTCCTGTAGGGCCGGTCACTGGTCATGGCGTCGAAGGTATCCACCACCGACATCAGGCGTCCCTGGATCGGTATCTGATGGTTACGCAGTCCGTAGGGGTACCCCTTGCCGTCGATTCTCTCGTGATGATACAAAACAAAGGGAATTGCAGGAGCTAAAAAGGGAATTCCCTCCAGGATCTTGGCACCGCAGACGGGATGTAGTTTCATGATCTCGAATTCCTCAGGGGTCAGGGTTTCAGCTTTGTTTAATATGGCATCCGGTACCCCGATCTTTCCGATATCATGCAGGATACCTCCCATCTTAACCTCCCATAGTTTTTCCTCACTCCATTTCAGCTGCCTGGCCAAAAACTCTGCCATGTAACATACCCTTTCGGTGTGCCCGCGGGTGTATATGTCCCGGGCTTCCACCGCATTAGCCAATGCGGTGAGGGTCTGCATATAGGATTCCTTCAGCTCCTCATACAATTTTGAATTTTCAATGGCGGAGGCAGCCTTGGAGGCGATGATGGAGAGGGAATGAAGCTGGCCCGTGGTGAAGGGGGATATCCGCCCTATGGATCTGATAAAAACCAAAATTCCAATGGCTTCTCCCTTTGCCATCAAGGGGTGAACGATAATTGATCCGATGTTCTTCCTCAAATGATTGGGGAGGAAGCGCTCACCTATTTCGTTTTTGTCAAATACGCGTGCCCGGCCATGTTTCATCACCCATCTGGAGATGTTGTTCTGCCCGGCAAGAAGCCCGGTTTTGAGCATCTCCGCCGGAACTCCCAGGGAGGCTTTGGGAAGCAACCGTCTGGCTTTTCCGTCCAGGAGCAAAACGGAAGCCATGTCTGCATCCAGCTCCTTGATGGCCGTCTCCAGTATCAGATTCAAGAGGAAATCCAGCCGAATGGTAGAGCCCATGGCTTCGCTGATCTTATAAAGAGATACCGCCTCCTTTAAGTGGATGTTTTCCCGGTAAAGCCTCTGTTTCTCAAGACCCCGTTTGATCACCGCCTTGAGGGTGTCCATGGAGAAAGGTTTAACCAGATAGTCGTAGGCTCCCGATCTTAAAACCGCCACCGCATTTTCCACGGTAGGATGTCCGGTCATCAAAATGACGATGGCTCCCGGATGAAATTTCATGGTTTGATCCAGCACGTCCACCCCGGATTTTTCGCCCATCACCAGATCCGTTAAAACCAGATCCACCGGTTGGTCCTGGATGAAATCCAAAGCCTTCCGGGGATCACTCATGGTTTCAATATCATACCCCTCGTTTGAAAGCATCTCCTTGATCACCTCACATATGTATTCCTCATCGTCCACCACCAAGATGTGAGAGATGCTGGGGGATGACGATCTTTTTATTTCCGCTTCCGTCTCCGACAAGACTAAAAACTTGGCAGAGGAGATAGTTCTTATGCCTGCTTCGCCGACATCACTCAGGCTGTTATTCAATGCAGCGTCTTTGGTTGAGCAACAGCCCGGTTTACATTTGCTGCTCATATGCCCCCTTTAAATGCGAATGGTTTCGCCCGGAGAAGAAATGGCAAGCCAGGGAATTAAGTTCCCTTTGGCCAGTACGTCCCCACAGACTCTATCGGCGAAAAGCCAGGGAGTTTGAATCTTCGCCTGTGCTTCTTTTGCGCACGAATCAGATTTATGCGAGTTCCCGGAGAAACGTCATATAGTGAAATCCAACCACCCTGACTGATTATGAGGCTTTTTTTCTTGAGTAAATCTACTCCTTAAAAGAGACATCTCCCCCGTGACGCCGGAGTGAATCTGCTGCTGGGAGTAAATGATTGGTTGGAAAAGAAGTCGGCGGGTGACGAAATGCTCCCGGTCTGATCCGGAGCTGATTACCCCCGCCGGAATAAAAATCCCGGATTCAGAATTTTATGGAGAAATTGGGGTAGAATAATCCCAGAAATCCCACCTGCCGTTTAAGCCTTTCATCGAACAGAGAGGCAAAATCGGGTAGAGATAATCCGATCCCTCCGAAGAATTGCCTTTTTGACTTTTCGCCGTGATGAGCCACACCGTACCCCAATCCGAAGCAGAAGATCTTTTGGGGCAAAAACAGCTTTGTTCGGTAAGTGGCCCAGTAGATGAAATTGTCGAATTCCTCGTAAGTCTGGGCAAACACGGGCTGATTGGCCAGAAAGATGTTTCTTTTCCAGCTTATCTTGAAATCGAAGTCATCCAGCCATCCATGATGCTGTTTCATGCAGGCCAAACCTATGCCCGCATAATCGAAAACCAGATCCGATACTCCCAGACCCTGCTTGGGATTATGGGCATCTATGGGATATTCCACCAGGGTCAAGACGATGACCGTTTGGGAGATGGATATGACGTGGCTGGTTTTTGAGGAAAAACCCGCCCAACGGTAGGCACCGAAAAGGAACTGGGTCATCCGGTATCCCCACATGAGGTGGCTCAATTCATCCGTCTGTGCCAGCTTATCGCCGTTCCAATCGTCCTTGAAATGAAATCGGCCTTTGGTTTCTCCCCAGGATTGGATAGCCTGCCTGAAACCAAAGAAGATGGTTCCGGCATTCAATGTGCAGAGGAACGATACCCTCTTAAGGTTGATCTTTTCCTGTGGGGGCATGTCAACAATAAGCCTATGTTTCCTTTCAGAAAGGGGATAAGATAAAAAGAGGGGAGGTTTCTTAAATGATAATCTGGTTTGAATATCCGATCCGGCGAATAATCCGGGGTAGGGGAAGCTGTTGCCTCTTAAAGCCAGGGAGGAATCGGAGAAAGCATAACGGGAATCTAAAGCTTTGCTCGCATAGAGGGACTGAGCACAACCCCAACTGGTGCTCCAAAGTAATGCACCTGCTGCCGCCAAAAGGCATATGTGTAATTTCCAAATTCTCACGGTTATATCATAATCCAAATCCGGATTTTGTCAAGCCTTTAGATTCTTTTGGGAGAAAAACCTTGAGGCTTAAGTACGACTTATGGAGATCTGAAGTGGGATTCTTGAGAGAGGAAAAGATTATACCGTGTTAAGCCATTGATCACCCCCTGGCTTTTCGGGATTTTTCTTCCGGGGCTCTAAAGATTCATCCGA
>CAYOSZ010000319.1:0-3446 GCA_964406715.1 uncultured Ignavibacteria bacterium
TTTGCCGATGAAGTCCTTAATGTTCTTATCCTTCTTCCATTCCGCCTCAAAGGTAAGAATGGAGTCGATCTGAACGGAACTGTTTTCATAATCCTTGGTTTCGTAATATACCTGTGCCAGATAAAAGCGGCATTCTACTTCCCCGGCCGGATGATAATAAGGTGAGGAGGTTAAAGCTTCCAGCAGGCTCCGATAGGACAGGGTGGCTTCATCGTACATCTTGTTTTCCCGCTGTGCTTGAGCCAGAAACCACAAAAGAAAAGGCTTATCCGGATAAGCTTTCCTTAGTTCGTCGATCTGGGCAAAGGCTTTATCGTACTCTTTGTTCTCCACCCAGATGCGTACCAGGGCGAATTTTGCATCTTGGCCGGAGTATTTCCCTTTTTCTATGGCCAGCTTGATCATATCGATTCCCTTCTGCCGGTTGTCCGCCACAAAGGGAAGCCACCAGAATATTTTCGCCTTCAAGCTTTTCCAGAAATGATACGATCCCAGGCCATAGTAAACGTCGTACAGCTCCGGATCAAACTTCAGCGCGTCCTCCAGATAACCTTTCCCTTTCAGTCCGTCCATGAAGGCGCCCATCCAGTTGCCGGTTAAAGCCTTATGAATACCCCGAAATCCGATAGCCCCTCCCAGATAGAGACAGTCGTATGCGGTCAGATTCCCCCCTCGCTTTATCTCCTCCCCGGCCTTGATGGCTAAATCCATATGCTGGTTGAACTCTTCCATATAGGAGTAATTGCGATAATCGTCCATCATGGTCTGGATGGTAGCGGAGACGTAAAAGTACCCGATGGGATCATTGGGGAAAAGTTCTATCAGCTTCTTGAACTCCTCTATCGCCTCGACGGTTGAGTCGGCATAAACCAGATCCAAGGCCTTCAGTATGATCGAATCCACCTCCGGCGAATCCATCCTGATTTGAGCTGAAGATCGGCTGCTAACGGTGAGAACAAAGCAAACTGAAATTAACAGGGCTATTTTCTTTTGAAGGTGCATGTTTTATAGTCTCCCTGAACATTCGTATTCAGAACAGGTAAAAGCTCTTCTTTTTGCACATTGCAGATAGAATCACTCCTTGATAAAGGGATCAAACGTCCGCTCTTCCTGCCGGCAGGTCTGAGGTCAATTTGTCTATCTGTGCCGATTCGGCCTGGCTGATCAAGTTTTTCAAAAAGTGCAGATAATCTTCCATAAAAGAGTAAACACAGATGGGCTTTTGCCCTCGGCTTTCGATCTTTGTAGCCTTTATTATGTTTAAGGGACTCCAGGATTTGGTGGTTATCCTCTCCACGTCGTTCCAGGGGATATATACGAAAGAAGTGGAAATTCTTCTCCAGACCATCTTCTCAAATATGAGCTTTCCGGGAGTTATTATAACCAGGTGATAGGAGGAATCCAGCCGGATGAAGAAGATTAAAAGAATGAAGATAAGAAAGAAAAGCACGGACAGCCAGATGGAGTTTCTGAAACCCGCCACCGCTACCAGAATGAAAAGCAGAGCAATCAACCAGAAGAATATCCTCAGCTCTATCCCGAAGAACCTGTACCTTTTTGTATTTTCCGGCAAGCTCATTTTATCCCCGGACCAAATTACCTTTATCTACGTGCGAGCTTTGGACATTATATAAGCTTTGTTTGAAAAATCAAGTCTTTTAATATCCTTCAATACCAATCGGTTTTTATCCGATTACGTCAATTTAGCTGGGTAAGGTAATCGTCTGGTTGGTCAATCGGCTTGTGAGAAATCTATCATGTGATACCAGAAGAGTTGTTCCGGGAAAGTACTGCAGGGCGTTTTCCACCGCCTCTCTGGCATCTATGTCCAGGTGATTGGTGGGCTCGTCCAGTATCAGAAAATTGGCTCCGGAAAGCAGCAGCTTGGCAATATACACCCTACCCTTTTCCCCTTCGCTTAAATACTTTATTTTCTTATGGACTGAATCACCCCGAAACATCAAAGCACCCAGAACCGTCCTCACCCAGGTTCGATCGCCGCTTAATTCAGAGATTTCAGCCTCTTTTAGAACAGTTTTTTCGGGATCGAGTATGATCCTGTGTTGATCGTAATATCCTATCCTGACATTGTGTCCCAGGTGTACTTCACCTCTGTCAGATTTTAGCTCTCCCAGTATGATCTTTAAAAGTGTTGTCTTGCCCGAACCGTTCGGTCCCATAACGGCTAAATTTTCACCCCTCAGGATGGTGAAGTTTAGATCAGTGAAAAGTTTTTTATCACCAAAAGATTTCGCCAAATCGGAAACCGTGAGAACCACCCGGGAGCTTTCCTTAAAGGCGGGGAATTTAAGAGATATTCTTTTCTGCTCAAAAGGTTTTTCAACTCTTTCAACTTGTTCCATCCTTTTCTCAACCGCCTTGGCTCTTTTTGCCAGCTTGGCAGCCTTATGGCTGATGTATCCCTTTTCCTTTTTGGCTCCGATTTTTTCCTTCTCCTTTCGTGCCGACCAGACCTTTCTCCGGGCGGATTCCTGCTTGAGCTTCCTTAACTTTTTCTGCCTTTGCTCAAACAGCTCCCACTGCCTTTTTGTCTCCTGATCTTTTTGCTTTCGATAGAAGCTGTAATTGCCCCGGTATTCCCTCAGCTCTCCTCTTCTTAAATCAAGGATTCGTTCGACCGTCCGGTCCAAGAAAAATCGATCGTGCGATACCAGAAGATAGGTGCCATCGAAATTCAGAAGGTACTCCTCTAACCATTCCAAGGAAGGTTGATCCAGATGATTGGTCGGCTCGTCCAGAATGAGAAACTCCGGCTTTTTTAACAAAAGCCTTGCCAGAGACGCTTTGGTCTTTTCTCCCCCGCTTAGAAGATTGTATTGGGTGGAGAATTGATCCTGCTTAAATCCCAATCCCAATAGATTCATCTCCACATTTTTGATCAACTCTGCCCCACCCAGTGAATTGAATTTCTCCTCTATGGCGCTGTATTCAAGCCCTATTTCCGGAGGATTGTCTTTCGATTCTCTGATTCTCCGTTCCAGGATGTCTTTTGATTTCTTGACCTCGAATATCTCTGGAAATGACGAGAGGGAGTAATCCAAAAGAGAGCCGTCGAATTTTTCTTCTGTCTCCTGTTTCAAATATCCCCATGGGATCTTCTTTTTCGATCGGGCTATGCTGCCGGTGACGGATTTCAACTCACCGGTGATTATCTTCAAAAGGGTGGTCTTGCCACAGCCGTTGGGTCCAATCAGCCCGATTCTATCCCCGTCATTTATGTCGAAGCCGACCTTTTCGAAAAGATTCGTTTCGCCAAAAGTATAATTATATGTAATATCTTTTAAGCTGATGAGGGTCATGATTTCTCCTGCAAAACAAAAAGCCGAGACGAGTTTTCTCGCCTCGGCTAAAGACTTTTCTTGTTCAAAAAAAGGTGCACCAATAGACAGACAAAAAAACTCACTTAACAGGTTAAATCAAATGTC
>CAYOSZ010000320.1:0-3431 GCA_964406715.1 uncultured Ignavibacteria bacterium
CTCCAGAAGCGACAAGCCCAACTTGTAAAGGGCACTGGGGACCTTGGTCCCGGTGGAATAGTTTTCCAGGACCTTATGGAATTCTATGGCGGCACGGGTGTGGTTCTTTTTGGCATAGTAACATTCTCCCAGCCAGTACTGCGCGCTGGCCGCTTGCTCGGTTTCCGGAAAGTATTTGAGGTAATTGGAGAAACCGGTTATGGCTAAATCGTACTTTCCCTTGGTCAAATCCAGATAGGCGGCATCATAGAGCTGTTTGGGATCGACGTTGACTGAGGCTGCGGAGGTGTCGGAGAGACCCACCGTGTCTTTTTTGGTGGAGATCTCCCGTTTCACCTGCTCCATCTTGCGGGAGAGCTCCGGAAACCTTTGCCCCAGATCTTCCAGCTTGCTCTCCACAAATCCCATTCTTTCGTCCATCCCGCCTAAGGTGTTAGCCAAATCAGCCCTTAATCGGTTGCTTATATCTATCTGTTCCCGGAGGAGGCTATCCAAGGCGGCGGTCCGTTCCTCCAGCCTCTGGTTGCTCTCCTGTAGGAAATCAGCCTGGTTTTTCAGCTTCACTATCTCCCGCCGCGAAGCACAGCCATAGGAAAACACCAGCACCAGCGAGATGGAAACAAAAAGCAGCTTTCTCAATCCGGTCGATCCTCTCCTCTGGCACGAGTTCATAACTCAACGCCAGGGAAAAACGATCAGGGGCAGATCAAAAGATCTGCCCCCTTTCTGTGTTAAGAATGCCAAACCAAATTTATTGCGGTGTCACCAGAACGAATTCAGCCCTTCTATTTTTAGCCCATGCCTTCTCATCGTGCCCTGGATCTAATGGCCTCTCCTCTCCATAGCTGACAATGGAGAGCCGGCTGGGATCTACTCCCATGTCCACCAAAAACTGCATGGCCGTTCGAGCCCTCTTTTCACCTAAGGCCAAATTATACTCCACGGTTCCCCGCTCGTCACAGTGTCCCTCGATCCGGATAATGGCGTCTGGATTCTCTATCAATTGATCTGCATTCCTTCTGAGAATCACCGCGTCATCAGAACGTAAATCATACTTGTCG
Source organism: uncultured Ignavibacteria bacterium (assembly GCA_964406715.1). Lineage (GTDB taxonomy): Bacteria > Zixibacteria > MSB-5A5 > MSB-5A5 > SM1-73 > SM23-73-3. Next base: position 1,062 of record CAYOSZ010000320.1, read on the forward strand.
TAATCGAAGAAAATGGGTGCCAGATACATTTCTTTTGGTTCAGGCGGCGGTGGCGGCGGCGGTGGCGGTGGTTCGGGTTCCACCACTGGCGGCGGTTCCACCACAGGCTCGGGCATCTGACAACAACCGGCAATCAGTGTTGCTACCAAAAGCTCCAGCACTAATATGAATGTTCTACGCATGTCCCCTCTCCTTTCATGAAAGAAAGCGTTTTAAAGAGTAATCATCTCTAACTCTAATATCGACCAAAGGATCTGTCTGCCTCTTTATTGTGACATGATCATTAAATCGTCTCTTCGGTCCTTAGACCAGCAATCGTCGCTGTGGCAGCGATGGGCTCTTTCCTTGCCGTAGGTGATGATGCTGATCCTGTCCGCGCTGATGCCCAGGTTGACCAGGTAATCCATGGCGGCGCGGGCTCTTTTCTCCCCCAAAGCCAGGTTGTACTCCACCGTGCCTCTCTCGTCACAGTTTCCCTCGATTCTGATCCTGACCGTGGGATTCTCCTTCAGCAACCGGGCGTTCCGGTTTAAGATCTCCCGATCCCCCGTTCGAAGAGCATATCTATCGAAGTCAAAGTAAACTGGCTGTAAATCCTCCTGGGTAATCTCCTGCTTGGTGACCTCCTCCGTCGGGATCTCAGGCGGTATCGTCGGAGTCTCCTCTTCGGTGACCCCCGGAAGGGTGGGCTCCTCCACCGGAGGCGGCTTCTTGCCACAAGAACTAAACAGCAGTAAAACCAGAATCCCCACAAGCAGGACGCTTGCCTTGCGCATGTTCACCTCCTTAAAATTAATTTTAGTTTCTTGCTCTTTCAGACCATTTTTTTCTGATAATCCTCCTCATTTATAAATTGTTAGTTTCTATTTTATGTTGTTTATCGGCAAAAAGCAAGAACAAACTACGCATGTTTGAAAAAAAATTTGGCCGTCTAAAATCGGGGAGACCAGGAGGGATTATAGTTTTCCCCCTCTCCCGTTATCCTCCTCTGATTGGAACCGTCCCAGTGCATACTGTAGACCTCATATCTTCCGTTCCGGTTGGAGCTGAAGACGATGTGTAAGCCGTCCGGTGACCAGCGCGGGTTCTCGTTCGAGCCCTCACGGGTCAACCGGTTCAAGTTCTCTCCGGTTACATCCATGGTATATATATCCAGTGTTCCTCTTCCCCTTAAGACCAGGGCGATTCTGTCTCCCCGCGGTGACCAGCAGGGAGAATCGGTTATGTCCCCGGTGTAGGTGAGCCTTCTTAAGTTCGAGCCCTCCGTATCCATAACGTAAATCTGGGGATAGCCGGATCTGTCGGAGGTAAACGCCATCTCTTTTCCGTTGGGCGACCAGGTGGGCGAGGAATCTATGGTCCGGCTGTAAGTTAAACGACGAACGATCTTGCCTTCCGGGGTCAGAAGATAGATCTCCGGGTTGCCATCCCGGGTTAAGGTGGCAGCCAGATATTCTCCGTCCGGTGACCAGGCGGGAGCGGAATTCAGGCCGGGATAAGAAGCAAGGAGTTCGCTCTGGCTGGTGGAAAGATCGGTCACCCACAAATCCGGGTTGCGCTTCTGGTATGAGGTGTAGACCAGTTGGTTTCCATCCGGCGACCAGACCGGCGAGATGTTGATGGACCGGTTATTGGTGACCGGACAGGGATTGTACCCGTCATAATCGCAGATGTAAATCTCCTTGGCTTTGTCTTTCCAGTTTACGTAGGCTATTTTGGTCGAGAAGATCCCCTTCTGTCCGGTGAAGTTGAAAACCACCTCATCCGAGATGGCATGAGCCAAAGCCCGGTAGCTTTCCGGTTTGGTTTCGAATTTAAAGCTTTTGATCACCTTTTTCCTTATCACGTCAGCTAAATTGATTTCGACTTTGAGATTCTCCTCTTCCAGTTGTACCGATCCCTCCAGAAGATATTGCACCCCTAACTGATACCAGCCATCCATGTTATAAAAATCATTTCCCAATACCGCCAGGACGAATGAATCGGTTTCCGCCACCCGAAAGTACAGGGAAAAGTTCAAATCTTCCCGCACCACCCGGGTTATCCGGGAGGCGTAATCTGAATCCACCGGTGTGAAGTCTATTACCGCAATGTCTAAGGCTTCGATGTACTTTACCGCTCCCTTGGTGATTTTGGCTTCGATTTCGGTCTGGGCCAAAGCGACCTCAAATCGAGACAATAATAAAGCAAAAAACAAAAGAAGCAAGAGAAATTTATCAAAGATTTTCATATGTTTTGAAAATGTGTCTTTTAGGATCATAAGTAGTGTGCTCCGATGCATTTGTGGACGTGGATACTATCCACGGAAAACTGCTTTTATTGAATATACTCAAACTCCAGATGAATTCCCAGATATTCGCCGCGATATTC
>CAYOSZ010000321.1:0-3430 GCA_964406715.1 uncultured Ignavibacteria bacterium
AATACACCCATCCAGTATCATTAACAGGCTTTATTTGATTTTGCGCTGACCAAATCGTACCATTTGGAAATCTTATGTAAAGTTTGGCTTTAGTATTTTCAATATAACTCGATATGCCAGGACCCGCTGGATTTCCTATTTTTCCTGTAATATTAATATATTCTCCACTTAAAAATTCAGTATCAGGCAGACCTGTATCATTATTATATATTCCCATTTCCGTACAATAATTTGGTGATACTGCTGTAAGTTTCCAAAATCCATTTGTATTACTTGTTATGGAACTTACTGGAATATTTACCACTTTTTTTTTTCCATTCTCCGTTATAGTAGTTTGAGAAAGAGAATCAGGATTTAGAGAGAAAAATACTCCTGTCAAATTATAATCTGAAGGATAATCAAGAATCATATTTGTTTCTTCGTATCCTGCTGGAATCTCCATATGTGCATATGTCGTCCAATTCACATTACTGTTATTAGATACTATAAAAGCTGAGCCTTGATAACTTAGATCAGGATCAACTGTATAATAAGATTCAGGACTAGTTTTATAAGTATACAAATTCAAATCTGTGTCAAATTCTACAATATAACTTTTCCAAGTTCCATCATCTTCGAAGGTTAAAGGCCAATTTGAATCACTACTAAAATTAGCTTTTACTGATGATTGTAAACTTCCATTCCAATTACCTAAAACACCAAGATATCCTTCTCCATAATTTGAGTTATCATAAACGTCTTCACCGTTCAAATTTAATTCAAGTTGAGAAGGTTTTGCTTTAGATTTAACGATTAATGAGACATTATCGAATAATAGTGCATGATCTCCATATCCAGAAACAGTTCCACTCACCCTTTTAAATTCTAAAGTAACATTCATGTTTTTAAATCCATCAGGAAATATGTCTGTATCATCACCATCTATGTAAATAGAATATGGATTATACCAATCACCCCAATTTCCCACACTAGGATTACCACTTACTTCTAATATTGATGCAAGACCCATCCCCCATATAACTTTATTATTAACTACAACTTGTAGTACCATATGATTATTAAAATTATCAGCGGAGTATCCACGGATAGAAAATCTTAACCATGCCTCTTCCACATCCCCTCTATCGGTTTCAATAATAGTTTCCCACCAACATTTATCACCAACATCATAATAACCACTCGCGTCACCATCAATAGCAAGTTCCAGACAATCTTGACCATCAGATACAGTTGCGTCGGAATCATAATAATTTCCACTCATGTCATTAGTATGATAGCTACCACCACTTATATCTCCCTCATGAAAGGTCCAATTATAGACATAATTACTATCATTTGCCGGAGTACTATCACCCCCTGGAGAATGTGAAGGACCAGCAAAATCTCCACAATGAAATGTCCCATTAATCCAATTTCGAGTATCATATAAATTTTTTATTGTAGAATTTAATTGATATCCATTCCATCCATATAATTCTACATATTGAGAATCATCATACGAATTATTATTAAAACTAACTTCCAAATTAGTTTTTGTTCGATTAGCATAGTGAGTTACGTTCCAAGGAGTACCAATCCCGGTGAAAGTATTATCAACGGTTAGAGCTTGAGTTTTTAAATTTCCAGCTCCTATATCTTCATTAATTGGTTCATTTTGATTAATAATACGATTTATATTAAAATTATTTGAAAAAGTAATAAAGATGAAACTAAAAAATAAGAATGACAACACTAAAACCTTCTTTTTATTAATTCTATTAACCTGTAGATACCTATTCTTTTTTACAGACAATTTCACTCACTCCTTAAATTCTCACTTTGATTATTCTATAGACCTAATTTAAATTAATATTTAAACAACATTCAATATATATGTTATTAGAATAAAATATAGGATAATAATATCAATATAGTCTATTAAAATCTTTTTTGTTTTTCAATAATAATTAATATTTTATAGTTTAAATATTTAAAACATGAAAGTGATATCTCAATAAATTTAGTTCTAAAAAGCGCTTTTTACAAAACCACCATCAACTTGAATAACGGTTCCAGTAATATAACTCGCTCTTTTAGATGCTAAAAATACTACTAAATTTGCTAATTCCTCAGGTTTTCCTAATCGTCCTAATGGTATAGTATTTATCCATGTTTTTTCAACCTCCTCATAAGATTTTCCTGTATTTTTTACTGTTGTATCGATTAATTCTTTCATACGATCAGTAAGCGTTGGTCCTGGACATACAACATTAACTAAAATATTATCCATTCCATATTCGTTAGCAAGTGTTTTAGCAAATCCGACAACTCCTAATCTAGTAGTATTTGATAAAACTAAATTATTTAAGGGTTGTTTAACAGATACGGATGTAATCGCAATAATCCTGCCTTCTTTTTGATTCTTCATTATCGGAATAACCATATTGGTTATATAAATAAAAGAACGGAGGTTTAAATCAATTGAATTTGACCATTCTTTCTTAGTAATTCTGTCAATAGGTGCTGAAGGGGGGCCACCAGCATTATGCACTAAAATATCAATCCTCCCAAATTCATTCAATGTTTCTTCTACAAGACTTTTTATCTGATCTTCATACATTAAATCAGCTATGATTGTAAAAACTTTATTGTTCGAGACAATTGAATCGGAAGCTTCTACTTTTTTCTTCGCGCGTTTCAAATTATCTTTAGAACGGCTACATATTACAACGTTAACACCCTCCTCATAGAATCCTTTTGCACATGCTAACCCTAATCCTTTACTTGAAGCTAAAACTAGAGCAACTTTATTTTCTAACCCTAAATTCATTATTTTTTACCTTTCTTATTGTTTAGATCTTGAAATTACATTATTGAATAAAGCACATTTACGATAAAATTGATTACACCTATTACAATTTTCTGCGTTTAAACATGCTTTCGCTTTTGGGCAGATAATGTTATTTTTATCTAGTTTTATCATAACTCTGTGTAATCTCTTTTCGATATTATTTCGCATGAGAATAAACCTTTTTTTAAACTCATTATTTATGCAATTCATTCAAATAATAATATTTTTAATAATATCCCATGGAATCCTAAAAATTTACTCTTCTTATTTTTAAATATTTATTTTTTCCAAATACTGTTAATTTTCTCTATAATTTCTCTTGCTATATTTAGAATCTCCATAATCTCTTCTTTAGAATAAGTAGAAATTGGACCTGGAGGATATCTCTCTTCAAAATAAAAACCAGTTAGTCTTCTACTAAAATCAAGATACTTTTGAAAGAAATTATCAAATTTTATAGCTTCTGTGATGAGAACTTCAAGATCATGGATTTTTTTTAATATCCATCCACGAGAAATAAGAAATCCTTTAATATATTTTTCAATAGCTTGATGAATATGAAATAAAATTATATCAAAAAAATCACTGTTTTTGATTAAT
>CAYOSZ010000322.1:0-3427 GCA_964406715.1 uncultured Ignavibacteria bacterium
CATTTCCTCCCCGGCGAATCAGGAGCGTATCATGACTAAAGCATTTTGAATTTATTCGCGGCATTCAAAGCATGGGGTCGATTGGACAGACGTTATTTCATGCCATACCACGAACCCGATTCAAGATCACTGAAGAAATACTTCTTGTCCTCTTCTCCCTTGATTTTCTCCCCGGCCTCTTTTGCCATCCGGTAGTGTTTCTCGAACTCGGACTTGCTGCCCGAAGCAGCGTTTGCTCTTGCCACAGCCTCATGAGCAAAGGCGATGTCGAAGTCTCCTATATTATTTTCAGTGCAGATATCCAAACACCTCTTGGCATGGTAGAGTGCAGGTTGAGGTCTATTCAGTACCGAATAAACCCGTGAAATCTGCCACTCGCCCCGCTCAAAATGAAGCGGCTCTCCAATCTCGCCCCAGTGAAAACGGGATGCATGGGCAGCATGGACCATCTTATCATCCTCCTCTTTGGTTCTATCTTTCTTCCCCAAGAGGCTCCACACAAGATTGAAACAGTCAATGGCCACTTTCTTATGACATTCCTCCATCGAGTACCTATCTCCCTCAGCCATCTTTTCCTCCTCACTTTTTTTAAGGTTAATCTGATCTCCAATTCTAATTCGTTGTTCCCTGTCAACTTCTATATAAATCTCTCAAATCTGTCCTCCTTCGCCTTGCATATCGGGCAGACCTCAGGCGGACCCTCTCTGGCGCACAAGTAGCCGCAAACCTTGCATCTCCAGACCGGCTGAGAAAGGGAGGAAAGACTAACTGTCTTGGATTTAGACACTTTCTTTCTCTCTTCCTCGGGTGGTCGTCTCTCCGGTATCGACTCCACCTTTTTCTTACCCTCAAGCACTTCCTCCGATACATAGAGAGCGCAATAGCAGCTACCGTGTTCATTCAGATCCGGGTCCCGGTAATCACAGGGGCAAATTATATCTAAGTCTTCTTCCTTGACACCGGCGGGGAGCCGGCAGGGACATGACCAGTAACCGAAACGTTTTTCATTTACCAGCAGTCCCTTCACCAGTTCCCTGGTGTGCTCCACATCGGGATTCAGGTGGTATCCGGAAGCCTCTGCTTCTTTATTCAGTTTATCATATAGCTTGTCAACTTCTTCCTGGGTAACCTCAATCTCTTTGCTCATGCTCCCAGCACCTCCTTGATTTTATCATCTTTGTATCCCACGATGCACTCATCGTCGATCACCAGGGTAGGAAAGGTACGGCGTGGATTCCACCCATCCAATTCCTTCATGGTCTCATCTCTCTGCTCACCCTCAAGAATATCCACGTCCACGAAGTGATATTCCACCCCCAGCTCATTTAAAAGCTTCTTGGTCTTCCTGCACCATCCGCAGGTGCTTAAAGCAAAGAGGATGATCTTCCCTTTGTTTTTGCCTTTGACGTGCTGTTTGGTCATTTCCCTTTTTCTCCTTTTCTCTTCTTGTAATCCTTGATCGCCGCATGCAGTGCGTCAGCCGCCAGGTTGGAACAGTGCATCTTGACCGGAGGAAGGCCTTCCAGCTCCGTTGCCACGTCGTTTCGGGTAAGTTTCAAAGCATCGTCTATGTGCATTCCCTTGGCCATCTCGGTGGCCATGCTGCTGGTGGCTATGGCCGAGCCGCATCCGAAGGTTTTGAACTTGATGTCGGTGATGATGTCGTCCTTCACCTTGATGTACATCTCCATCAAATCGCCGCATACCGGATTTCCCACCTTCCCGTATCCGTCCGCATCTTCGATCACACCCACGTTTCTGGGATTCATGAAATGATCCAGTACTTTTTTGCTGTAGCCTATATCCGCCATATGATTCACACCCCTTCCCTTTAAAGTGGAGATAGTTGTCTCAATCTTTCGATGGTCTCCTTGACCGCTTCCGTGATTCGTGGTACCTCTTCAAGATCGTTCGATCGTCCTAAGGTTATAACCATAGAGCCATGTGCTTCCTCGTGCTTCAATCCTATCGCCAGAAGAACGTGTGAGGGCTCCAGCGTTTTGGAGGAACAGGCAGAGCCGGTGGAGATTTGAATTCCGTGCCTCAGGTCCATGTTCAACAGGATGCTCTCGCCTTCTATCCCGCTGAAGCGAAAACTGGCATGGTGAGGAAGCCTTTGCTTAGGGTGGCCGGTGAGATACGATTCTTTGATTGTAAGAATCTCTTCGATAAGCTTGTCCCTGATCTGGCGGAGCCTTTCGCTCTCCTGGGTCATCTCCTCCCCGGCGATACGAGCTGCCTCTCCCATTCCGGCGATGGCGAACACGTTTTCGGTTCCCGATCTTAACCCCCGCTCCTGCCCTCCCCCGGGAAGGATGGCCTGAAGCTTGACACCTTGCTTGATATAAAGCGCCCCTGCTCCCTGCGGTCCGTACAAGTCGTTGGAGGAGAGGGTAAGCAAATCTATCCCGTCATCCTGCACGTCGATGGGTATGCGTCCCGCATCAGCGGTTGCGTCCACGTGCAGGTACAGACCCTTCTGGTGAACGATCCGGCTAATCTCTTTGATGGGCTCTATGGTTCCGATCTCGTTGTTGGCATACATTATCGAGGTCAGTGTGGTCTCTTTGGTCACGCTCCGATCCAGCTTCTCCAAGTCCACCAGCCCGGTGGAATCAACCGGTATTAAGGTAAACTCGAATCCGCTCTTCTGAAGCTCCTTCATGGGATTGATCACCGAGATGTGCTCAATGGCACTGGCAGCGATTCTTTTTCCTTTTCCGACGTTCCTTAGTGCGGCGCCTTTTATGGCCAGATTGTTCGACTCGGTGGCACAGCTGGTGAAGACGACACAGAGCTCGTTTTCGGCATTTATCAGCTCGGCTGTCTTCTTTCTGGCATCCTCCACCGCTCTCTTGGCGGTCAAAGCTGCGGAGTGAAGGGAGGATGGATTGCCGAAATCATCCTTGAGAAACCTTTCGGCAAACGCCAATACCCTCGGATCCACGGGCATGGCTGATGCATGGTCCAAGTATATTCTTTTGTTATTCATCATAAAATCTCCGGATGAGCAGGTGACATTAGCATTTAAACTTCGCTGCCACAACGGTTACTGTTCTTGGCTCATCGCTTTTGTATTTTAATCTCAACTCAAATCAGAACCACATGGTTGCGCCCGCATCCAGAACCAGATCGTTTAAGGTGGCTGCGCCCACGATCTTCACTCCGGGTATCAGGTCAACCTTCTCCCAGCCAAGCATCTGTTTGGAAACCTCACACACGTAGATATCAATTCCCATTTCCAAAGTCTTTTTAATTATCTCCAAAAGGGTGGGGAAATTGCCGAGTTTTATCTTTTTAGCTTCTTCTGGGTTAAGCATCTTCAATCCGAAGCCCAGATAATAGACTTTCGGCTTAAGACCCATTGCCCAGGCGGTTTGCGCCAAAACCAGAGGCGTATACTGCCTTTCCGGCTGGTCGCTGGTTT
>CAYOSZ010000323.1:0-3424 GCA_964406715.1 uncultured Ignavibacteria bacterium
CCGTTGATTGAGATTCCCATCACCTGATCGGGATGGTTGATCTGCAAACCTGTCCCTTTGGTGGTCAATAAGAAAAAAAGACATATCTTCGTATAATATAGTGAATATAAGTTTGATGGTTAACGCTAATAGGAGGGAGATTGGATGAGACTCAGTTTCCTGCGGGTATCTCTAATCTGCCTGTTACTATCAGCAGCGCTAAGCTGTAAAAAAGATGGCATCACCGAGCCGCCGTGTGACCAGATAATCCTGATTGATGAGTCGTTTGAGAAGGACGGTCGTGGGTCATTGGCCGGATGGGTTCCCGATGACACCACATCTCACATCAAGTTCTCGCTCGATGTACCGCCCGGCGGCGGTGACTGGTCGCTCACTATTGAAACTGGTTGGTTCCAAATCTTCTATGTGTCCAAGAAGGTGCCACTTTTCCGGGGAAAGAATCGTTATCGGTTGTCTTTCTGGGCAAAAGCCAAGTATGTGCAAGGATTCGCATACTTGAACCTCAACCAAGGGGATAGCTCTGGCATCAGAAGACTGATATCGGTAACCGACACCGCATGGTCGATGTACTCGGTGATAGATACGATTTCAGCCGATACCGGAGATAGTATCCTGGTGGGCCTTACAGGCGGCATTGGCCAATTGCTGATTGGCCCCACTTGGTATGATCTTGTCAAGCTTGAAAAGCTCGATTGAGTTTTGTCTTGCCGTTCCTGCTCAGCACAGCCCACGGAAGCGTTGGTCATTCCGTAAAATGAGATGTATGATACTCGACTATAGACCACAGCTACCCACTATAGTTATAATCTTGCTGCTGATTTGCTGTTGCCGCGGCAATTCCGGTGATAAGACGTCAACCACCACGACCCATGATATTGAAGGCAAGAAGATAGCCATAGTAGTGGGTCAACGCTGGTTCAAAGACGAGGAGCTGAACGTTCCCAGGGTATTATTTGAGAAAAATGGTTTTGAAGTCACCATAGTTTCGTCGAAGCTGGACACTGCAGAGGGAGATGGCGGAACCAAAGTAAAGCCGGACGTGCTGATAGACAGCCTGGATGTTGACGACTTCGATGCCGTTGTCTTTATCGGTGGTTCGGCGGTGAAGGAAGACTTCTGGGAGAATCCCCAAGCGTATGCCGTGGCTCAAAAGGCAGTCAAGCAGAACAAGATACTGGCAGCCATCTGCTGGGGACCGGTGGTGTTGGCTAATGCTGGTGTGCTGGATGGAAGGAGGGCAACCGGTCACACCGCACAAGGCGCTCACGAAATCCTGAAGAGCAAAGGGTGCGATTATACGGGTGAAAGCGTCACCGTGGACGGCAACATAATTACCGCCTTCGGTCCAACCTCTGCAGATTCCTTTGCAATAGCCATCATTGAAGCCCTGAAATAGACATTCATCTCTTCGCTGCTTTCCGATGGAACAACTCCCATTGGCAACAGGTATAAGTGTATAAGTGAATTGAATTTTGGTGTCCGTGCGGATAAATGCTTAAGGAGAAAAATATGAAAGCAACTTTGTTGTCGATTCTTTTTGTCATCCTGATAGTCGTTATGCCCGCTTATGCCGGGGAGATACATGACCTGGCGGGAGGTGGGCATCTGGCTGGAGTTAAAACCCTGCTGGCTGAAGATCCCGGTTTGATAAACGACTTAAACGAACAGGGTTCCACTCCGCTTCACTCCGCCTGCTTTGGTGGTCATCTGGACGTGGTCAAGCTCCTGCTGGAAAAGGGTGCGGACGTCCAGGCGGTGAATGGAGGCGGATTCACTCCGCTGCATCTGGCATCATACGGAGGTCACCGGGATGTGGTGCAGTACCTGCTGGAAAAGGGCGCAGACATGAATGCGACAAACGAACAGATGAACTTGACCGCACTTGATTTCGCCTTCCTAAAAGAGCTGCAGGCGCGTAAGCTGAATGTCGCCCCTTTGCTGATCGAGAGGGGAGCTAAATTCGACGTCAATAAGAGAAATCGGTTCGGATATACCCCCCTGGACATGGCCATAGTGTTCGATTATCCCGAAGCAGTTAAATACCTGATCGGATTGGGAGCCGACATCAATACTTTAAGACAGGATGGAAACACTCCTTTGATCAACGCGATAAAGCGAGGCCGCCCGGAGATTGCCAAACTGTTGATAGAATCCAAGGTTGAGGTTGACGCACCGGACAACCAGGGTAATCCCCCCATACGCTGGGCCATCGAGAAGGGGCTTTCCGAAATCGTCGCCATGCTTTTAGCCAACGGTACGAAGGTGGATTTTGTCGAAAATAGCGAGGGGAGAACGCTTTTGCATATTGCCACGCTGAAAGGTTACAAAGACTTAGTGGATATTCTCCTGGCCAAAGGATCAGACTCAAATGCAGAGGATAACCACGACAGGACACCGCTCTTCTATGCTTCCAGGTATGGCCACAAGATGGTGGCTGACCTTTTGATAGAGAATGGTGCTGAGAGAACAGATGAAATGGAAGAGAACTTCGGCCGGTCACCTCACCTGACGCGCAAGTTTGAAGATGGCGAGGCGGTTGCCTGGTATTTAACCAACCGCGGTTGGGCGGTCAGGACCAAAGACCATATGCTGGTATTCGACGCCGAGGAGTTCGGGGTGAAACGGCCGACCGAATCCTGCCTGGCCAACGGATTCTTGACCACCGATGAGCTGGGCGATCAAAACGTCTTTGCCATCTACACCTCCTATCACGGAGAGCCGGGTGAACCTGCTTACATCCACGCTATAGAAGACTCGGTTGCCTCCATCACCTACGTTCATAACGAGGGCGATCACTGGAGAGGATCGGAGGGGACCGTTTACATGAAGCCGGATGAAGAAAAGAAGCTTGATGATATGCAGATCGTCTCCATATCGATTCTGGAGAGCATGCCCGGCCTGGGATATCTGTGCAAGTTAGATGGCTTGACCATCTTCTATTCCGGTTTTCAACCGGAGGATATAAAGAAGTATAAAGCAGAGATCGATTTCCTTACTAAATATACCAGCGAAGTAGACTTAGCCTTCCTTCCCATAGCCGAACCCGGCACAGAGGATAATGCATCCATATATTTCTGCGAGAGGTTCCACCCCCAATACATTATTCCCCTGGATCCCGATCAGCGGGAGGATCTTTATCCTGATATGGCGAAGATGCTTACTGAAAAGGGCTTCAAAGTTGAAGTCTTATGCGCGGAGAACCCGGGCGATCACTTTGTTTTCCTGGCTTCCGAGGAAGAGTAAGCCAGCGGAATAAAGCCATATCAATCAACGAAAACAGGCTGGGGGCGCCTGCTTAAGTCATTTCCCACAGCTTCAGCCAATCGGAACATTCAAACCAACAACAACGTACACATGGTTAGGATTGCTATATCCGGTTAGGTTTATTTATAGGATCAAAGGGAAAGGAGAAGAGTATGAATCC
>CAYOSZ010000324.1:0-3417 GCA_964406715.1 uncultured Ignavibacteria bacterium
TTTTTTAGCCATGATCTCTCCTCAGGTGGAGGTTGCCGCAGACAGGACTTCGAGCAAAAACATAATCTTCATCCTCGACACTTCGGGGAGCAGGAAGGGAGAGAAGATAAGACAGGCCAAAGGAGCTTTGTCTTTCTGTTTGAACAGCTTGAACGCAAGCGATCGATTCAATCTGATCGACTTCGACGACCAGATAAGGACATTCGAGACCGGTCTGGTTCGGGCAGGGAGGGAGAACATAAGGAGAGCCTTATCCTTTGTCGACAAATGTGAGGCAGAGGGCGGCACCAACATAAATGACGCACTGCTCACCGGTCTGGGGCAAATCGAAGACTCAGACGGAGCTTCATTCATCATCTTTTTAACCGATGGCCTGCCTACGGTGGGACAGACGGACATAAGCACGATTTTGACCAATGCCAAAGAGGCTAATCGATCCTCAACCAGAATATTCGTCTTTGGGGTGGGGTATGACGTCAACACCCGGCTTTTAGACAGGCTGGCTCAGGACAATCATGCCACCTCCGATTACGTCCGTCCGTCCGAGGATATTGAGGTCAAGGTTTCCAGCTTCTACAAAAAGGTTTCCCATCCCATTCTCACGAACATCGAGCTATCCTTTGGGAGCGTGGAAGCATACGATCTTTATCCCCAGGAGCTTCCGGATATCTTCAAGGGATCGCAGCTTCTTGTGCTGGGCAAATACAGAAATGGTGGTCACGACCGAGCGACCTTGACCGGAACCGCGCAGGGAAGCACACGTAAGTTTGCGTATGAGGTGAATTTCTCATCGGAGGATCGAAACGATTTCATCCCCCGGCTCTGGGCAACCCGAAGGATCGGGTATCTGATCAGTCAATTGAGGCTGCACGGACAGAACCAGGAGTTGGTGAACGAGGTGGTAAGGCTTTCCAAAAAGTACGGCATAATCACCGAGTACACATCCTTCTTGGTGGATGCTGATTACAGGTTGGCTGCTCATGAGTTGGCACCCCACGCGAAGAAAAGATTGGAGGAATCATCCTTAGACGTTGTGGGTGCGGGAGCAGTGAACCGGGCTCAGGCCGCCAAGGACGTAACGGCTTCGGTGCGCACCTCCCAGGATTATGTTGATGCGGAAGGAAGAGAGCACAAAGTGACAAAGATAGCCCAGATCGGCACCAGGACGTTTTTCAACAAAGACGGGCTGTGGGTGGACTCAGAGTACGAGGGAAAAATCGAGGCGGTGAAGGTGAAAAATCTCTCCGAGGCGTATTTCAAGCTTCTGGGCAGCCTTCCGGAGATAGGGAGATTTTTGGCTCTGGGAGATGAGGTCATATTCCTTCTGCATGGCAAAGCCATCCATATCTCGGATGAAGGAAAAAGCGACCTCACGCCATCTGAGTTGAATTCACTTCTCTCACCATAGAGCCAAAGTAAAAGAATGAGTATGCGAGAACGGACGGGTATCGATCTCCCGTCCGTTTTTTTCTTCATCTGGTGCATCTTTGATAATCCAAAGAAGACAGCCGCAGGCATCAAGTTGCGATCAGGGCTTGCTTCCCAATTTTGTGTCGATTGGTTTTCGTCCGAATTTGACTTGTAGTATCTAATTATGGAAACCTCCCTTCGACAAGCTCAGGGTAAAGAAAGGTTTCCGCTACAATTTTTTATGTCAAAAATTGCGAAATAAAAAGGCAGGAGACTTTCATCTCCTGCCCTGTCTTTCATCCGTTGAATCCTTCGGGCAAAGCCCTCACTTCGTGCCGCACTTCGTCCTGAGACTCAGTGTCGAAGGAAGCGCACTCAGTGCGAGGCAAGACAAGTCCGTTGACTTACTTCACCAGCAGCATCTTCTTGATATCCGAGAAATCTCCGGCGTCCATTCGGTAGAAGTATACGCCGCTTGAAACCGAGTTCCCCTTCTCGTCCTTACCATCCCAGTCCGCTACATATCTTCCCGGCTCCATCTCCTCATCCACCAGTGTTCTAACTTTCTGTCCTACGATATTATAGATGTCTAACCTCACCTTAGCAGCCCTGGGAAGACTAAACTCGATATTCGTAACCGGGTTAAAGGGGTTGGGATAATTCTGAGACAGGGTAAACTCAGAAGGTCTGCTCTCATCGGAACCTTGCACCTCTCTGACACTATTGCTATAACCAGCCAGGAAACAGAAAGGCATGTTGTGTCGGGGAATGAATAAGCTGGTGCCCAGTTTATCTGTGAACGTTAAGCGAGCGGTTGGGGGCCAGAAGCAGGTATCGATGCAGATGGTGGTGGTATCCTGAATGGTTATGGTCATCGTAGCCAGAAGTACCCGGCTTCCTTCGGGGAACAACTGGTCCGTTGATCCAGTGGCTATCACGGAGAACCAGAAGGTTTGCGGAGTGGATGTAGGTAGATCCCTGGTGTCCCACTCCCTACCGCCGCCCAGGGTAGCAATGTCCATCATCCAGTTAAGCTCCGTGGGAGGATCATCCATATTAGGCAGATCTTGAAAGACGCTGAGATTCAGATCATACAACAGGTTATGCAAGACACGATTCAAGTCACTATCGCCGCACTTGTTACTGTCAGCGTAAATCGTTGCGTTGGCAGCCGCATTACTGGAGGTAAAGCACAGGGGAATCGTGAAACCAGCAAGGGAGTCAAACACCGGGTCCGGAACGTCATGGGTGATGCGTATGGCAACTTCAACCTCAGCCGGATATGAGGTGAAACCGGTGTATGTGTATGGCTCCACATATAAAGTATCGCATACCCCTGCATCATTGGGATCCTCAGGGCATTGTCCCCACGATAGGATGGATATGCATAACACTGACGCTGCCACCACAAGGAAAACCAGAATATATCTTTTCATCTTGCTCCTCCATGAAATTGATGGTTAAAATCCATTTTTTCCGTCTGCAAAAAGTCGATTGCCACGCTTTCTCACCTTTCTGCTATGTGCAGTCCATTCGCTTATATTCAAACGAAGCGTTTTGGGCTCCCTCTCTTCACCAACGGTCAATTCTATGATCGATTCCCACACCTGCAGCACAGCTTCGTTTTGAGCAACTCGACTGCCGCCGCAAAATTTTATCCTTTAGCTATCTCCTTTGGTCCTCACCTCCTTGGGTTCCGGTTTAAGATATCTTCATCCATAGTTTTCCAACACACTATATATAAAAATCAAAATCAGTTGTCAACAGAAAAATTAATATTTTTTATACGGAACTTCAGACTGAACCAACTCGCAAAAGAGGACAAAATCAAGCAAGTGGAGGCAATCTCAGAAGATGATAGATCTTTCTCTGAAAGCCATTCTGGTCACCCTGGCAGAGAGTAAGTAAGAGGCTTCAGCTACCGTTTTGGATTCTCGAATATTTCAAGAGACGTCTGACCGGCATGGTCTTTTGAGGAGGAGACCATAAGCTCTTTTCTTTTTTTCT
>CAYOSZ010000325.1:0-3412 GCA_964406715.1 uncultured Ignavibacteria bacterium
ATCCTTGGGCAGCTGGGGAGGTGCTCCGGTCCGGGCAATATTCCAAATAACCTGTAGCATTTTACATCTAAATACAATCGGTCCGAAGTCGCCGGACAGACCTTTGAACCAGCTAAAATCGTGGATTTTTTTAAAGCGAAACTTGGTACCCCAAAAAAAGACTTGACATGATTTTGTAAATTTGTTATATAGCAACGATTTATAGGTTCGATTGCCAGAATCAGAAGCCCGGATACACAAATGGGCGAATTTCTGGGATTCTTTGTTTGACCTGGAGGTGAGAATGAAAAAGAGAAAGATTACCCTTTTTGTGTTGATGTTTGCCTTTTTCCTAACGGGTTGTTCCGGAAGCGTGATTAAACCCCGGATAGTGAACCCGCCTCAAAAAAGATCATCCTCTCCAAAAGCGACAACGTCAGCGACCGATTCGAGTCTGTCTGAAGAGACGATTCCAAGAGACGAATTTGAAGAGGTAGAACTATTTTATGCACTGGGCGTCAGTGCCAATCAAGAAGGTAGATGGCTGGAGGCTCAGGATCACTTTGAAGAAGCTTTGGAGCTTCTGGCAAATCTGGATATCGAAGAGGGGGACTCGTCAAGGGAAATCAGGTTCGAGAAACTTTTGAATGAAATAGCTGAGGACTATAAAATCACCCTGCTGGGATTGGGAGTGCTCTCCGAGGAAAGCTCCATATCTGCATTCCTTCAAAGGTTTGAGAGTACCGAGAACTTCAGAGCCCTTCAAAGGGGAAGTGTCGAGACTATCGAACCTGCAAGCCGAAAAGACACTTACGATATGCCCATAGAATGGAACCAGAGGGTGGAGAACTCCATAATCTATTTCCAAACCGTAGCAAGGGAAGCCTGTGCAACCTACCTGAAGAGGTCAGGCAAATACAAGGACCTGATGCAGCGGATACTGCGTGAGAAGGGATTGCCCGAGGATCTGGTATGGCTGTGTCTGGTGGAAAGCGGATTCAATCCCAAAGCATATTCCTGGGCGAGAGCAGTAGGACCCTGGCAGTTCATCGCCTCCACCGGCAGGAATTATGGTTTGAAACGAAACTGGTGGTATGATGAGAGGCGGGATTTTGTGAAATCCACCTATGCCGCCTGCGATTACCTGACCTTTTTGTACGACAGGTTTAAATCCTGGCCATTGGCTTTGGCAGCTTACAACGGAGGAGAGGGAAGGGTGGAGAGGGCCATGAAGAAGCATAAGACCAACAACTTCTGGAAGCTGAAGCTGAACAAACAGACCGCCAAATATGTACCTCTGTATATGGCTGCAACCATCATCGGCAAAGACCCGGAGAGATATGGCTTCGATGTCGAATATGACGAGCCAATTCAGTTCGACGTGGTTCAAATTAATCAACCAGTGGATTTGAAGAAAGTTGCCAAAAGCCTGGGAGCCTCTCCTGCCCTGCTTCAGGATCTTAATCCTGAACTCCGTCGAGGGATCACCCCACCCAATTATCCTGGGTATAAACTGAGAATTCCCGCTGGTACCAAAAAGCTCTTTGCCCAACAGTTCAAAGGTTACGACGCAAAGAGCAGCGGATTGTTCGTAGAGCACAAGGTTAAAAAAGGACAAACCCTTTCGCATCTCTCTCATAGATACGGGGTGCCGATCTCCGCCATAATGGATTTAAACGGGTTAACCAACAGGCATCGATTGAGCATCGGCCAGCGTCTGATTATCCCGGCCAACGAACGGATAGCCCAAAAAAGCAATTCTCAGGTTAGTTCCCCCAAGGTTAACAGGAAGGAAAGCGGTACCTCCACATATACGGTAAGGAAAGGTGATACTTTGGCCAAGCTAGCCTCCAAATTCAGTACCACCGTAAATGAAATCAAACGGCTGAATGGCTTGAAGAATCCTCATAGAATCGGAGTGGGACAGAAACTGAAGATTCCCTCAGCCAGCATGAGCTCAGGCGGACTGTTCAAAGAACACATGGTCAAAAGGGGAGAGAATCTCTCTTATCTGGCTCAAAAATATGGAGCGTCCGTATCAACCATAATGTCAGTCAACAATCTGTCCAACAAGCACGTCCTGAAAATCGGGCAGCGTCTTTTGATACCTACCAGCTCAGATGTAACCATGCAGACTTACAAGGTTAAGAAGGGTGATACCCTGTCCGATCTGGCTTCCAAATTCGGGAGCAGCGCACAGGAGATAAAAAAAATCAACGGTCTGAACAATCCCCATTATATCAAGAGAGGTCAGAGGCTTAAGATCCCGAGCAGAAACGGAAATGGCGGAGAAGAAAAAACAAATGGAAGGTGGATCACCTACGTGGTTAAAAAGGGCGATTCCCTCTGGAAAATCGCAAGAGCTTTCGGGATTTTAATGGACAAGCTGGTACAGTGGAACAATCTGGGAGCGCCTTCAAATCTTAAGGTGGGAGACAAAATCAAGGTATTCATCATGAATTAAATCGAATTCAAACCTGCGCAGTTTGCATATTCTCCGTTGGATTTAATTTCATACCCGGATGCCGGAGGAAAAAAGTGGCAAAGAAAAGTGATGTGGTGATTGCAGTGGTAATCGTGGCCAGCTTCCTGGTTATTGTATTTTTAACTTTGGTGGTTTTCATCGGACTTTCTGACGAGGAGTCCGTCCTTTGGACCGGTGTGGGAGAGAGAGTGGCCATAGTGGACGTGCACGGTACGATACAGAATTCGTCGGACGTGGTGCGTCAGTTGAGAAAGTACGCAAAAGACGGCTCGGTTCCGGCCGTGGTGGTGCACATAGACAGCCCGGGAGGTGGAGCAGCTTCTTCCCAGGAAATCTACGAGGAGATCAACAAATTAAGGGAAAAGGGCAAAAGGGTGGTAGCGTCCATGGGGAGTGTGGGAGCCTCAGGAGGCTACTACGTTGCCTGCGCTGCCGATACCATCATGGCTAATCCCGCCACCTTGACCGGGAGCATCGGTGTTATCTTTCAGTTCCCGGTGGCTGAGGAGCTGTTCAAGAAGATCGGGGTGAAGTTTGAGGTGGTAAAAAGGGGTGAAATCAAGGACATCGGCTCCATGGACAGATCCATGACCAAAAGGGAGAGAGAATCTTTGCAGTTGGTAGTTGATGACACCTATGAGCAGTTTGTGGAGGTGGTGGCTGCAAGCCGGGGGATGGAAACAGAGAAGGTAATCGAAATAGCCGACGGAAGCATCTTCACCGGCAGGCAGGCAAAGGAGCTGGGTTTGGTGGATGAGTTGGGAAACTTGCATGATGCCATAAAGATAGCAGGGGAGATGGTGGGAATCCAGGAATATCCTAAGACCATAAAAGAAAGAAAGAGGAAAATCTCCTGGTTCGACGTTTCAAGTGCGTCCATCTCAAACATTTAGTACTTCTACGGAGTTTAAACATAGAACCAGGGGTTGTTCAAATTTGTTTCTTTTT
>CAYOSZ010000326.1:0-3409 GCA_964406715.1 uncultured Ignavibacteria bacterium
CGATTCCTCTTATCTGCGGCAGCCTCCAGGATTTTCTTTTTGGCTTTATTGCCCGTATGTGTGGGCGCGATAACGAAGGCTTTATTTAATAAGGTTACTCCCCAGGAGGGATAACCGAAAGGGGTGATTGAAATGAAACGGAAAACCAATGTCCTGGTAGTGGACGACGAAAAGACGGTATGCAACAGTTGCAGGAAGATTCTATCTCAGGAAGGCTACCAGGTGGACGTTGCCATCTCGGGGGAGGAGGCATTGAAAAAGGTCAAGGATAACGGATTCGACGTGATCATCACCGACTGGAAGATGCCCCGAATCGACGGCTTTGAGGTGACCCGCAGGATAAAAGAGGAGAAGCCCAACGTTGTGGTGATAATGATCACCGGTTATCCTTCGGTGGATAACTCGATTAAAGCCATCAGATCCGGTGTGTCGGACCTTGTGACCAAGCCTTTTACTCCCGAGGAGCTATCCGATGCAATGATCAGAGCCCTGGAGAAGGGTCAGGCCGTCCCGGCAGATCTGGTACTGGACCGGTTGGTTGAAAAAGGCATGGTGGCACCAAAGGCAGAACCCAAAGTGGCTCAGATTACTCCAAAGAAAGCAGTGATTGCTCCGGCGGTGACTCCGCTGCCGGTTGAGGAGGAAAAAGTCAGACCTTTAAGATTCGCCTTCAAGTCGGTTTTGGCTCCGGTTTTCGGAAGACTGTTCTTTGTAGCGCTGGGTCCTCTGGTCATCTTCACCCTCGGTGCCGGCATTCTCAAAGCAGTTCTCGGAAAAAAGCCGGTGAGCTAAGTCGGCGGATGTGGTTGTCAGAACCGTTTTGGACGAGAGACGTTAAACGTGAGAAAAACAGAGAAAATGGAAAGTCAGAGTGAAAGGAGTTTAAAATGGTAGCCCTGTTAGTAGCATTAACCTTCATAGCGGCGCTGGTGATCGACGCGCTGGTTAGACGAGGCAAGAGAGTGGAGCAGCGGGTGGAGTTCCCCCTGGTGGCGCAGCCGGCTGTTGCAACCGCGCAGGCGGTTCGGCCGGCACCCAGCGTCCTGGTGGTGGACGACGAGAAGACCGTATGCAACAGCTGCAAGAAGATACTCAGCCAGGAAGGTTACAAGGTGGACGTGGCCTTAACCGGAGAAGAGGCACTGGGCAAGATCAAGGGGGATGGTTTCGACCTGGTCATAACCGACTGGAAGATGCCTCAGATAGACGGACTTGAGGTAGCCCGAAGAATAAAGAAGGAGAAACCCAATACCGCGGTGATAATCATCACCGGCTATCCCTCGGTGGACAGCTCCATCGAGGCCATCAGGTCGGGAATAGCCGACTACGTGCCCAAGCCATTTACGCCGGAGGAGCTCTCCGACGCAGCGCTGCGGGTGCTGCAGAAGGCGGGTCGGGTTCCTGCGACTGCAACGGTCAAGTCGGCTTAAGCTTGGAGCCTTCAGAAAACTTACTGCAAACGGGCCTTCCCTGTCTCACGAATCAGTGATGACAGGGTGGTCCGTATCTGCATTTCAAAAGAACACATTTTAATTGGGAATCAGAAACACAAGCAAGGAGTAATCTGATGTCAAAACCCAAAGCACTGCTCATAGATTTCACCAAGTGCATCGGCTGCCAGGCCTGTGCTTTAGCCTGCAAGGAAGTCAATGGACTTCCTGGAGAGGAAGAGGAGGAGCTCTCCGCAACCGCTTTCACCGTGGTGAAGGAAAAAGACGATCTTTATTATCGTCGATTATGCATGCACTGTAACGATCCCACCTGCGCCTCGGTCTGTCCGGTGGGAGCTTTCGAGAAAACCCCGGAGGGCGCCGTGATCTACCAGGCACATAAGTGTATAGGATGCCGCTACTGCATGCAGGCCTGCCCTTTTAGCATACCCACCTATGAGTGGAAAAAGCGAGCGCCCAAGGTGCAGAAATGCATCATGTGCTACGAAAAAAAGCTACAGAAGGGGGAAATCCCGGCCTGCGCCGAGGCCTGTCCCACCGAAGCCACCATCTTCGGAGACCGGGAGGAGATGATTCAGGTGGCCAGAGCCCGGATAAAGGAAAATCCCGATATGTACGTGAACCACATATACGGCGAGAAGGAGGCCGGGGGAACTTCGGTTCTGATGCTGTCGAGCGTGCCGTTCGGGACGCTCGGTTTTCCCACTGGCCTTGGGGAGAAGCCTTTGCCGGAGTTGACCTGGGCTGCGCTGAAAAATGTACCCAGCATAGCCATTTTCGGTGGTGCCATTCTCTATGGGGTATGGTGGATCATCGATCGCCGGACGGAGGTGGCCGAATACAAACGAAAGCAGCAGGAGTCTAAATCGCCGGACAAGGCGTAAATGACAAGCCGAAGAATATTGCTAAGTTGATAACAAGAGGGAGATAAAGATGAGTATCAAGCTACCGTTCAAGATCACTTTCTGGAAAGTCGTTTTGCTGTTGATTTGGGTGGCAGGTCTGATTGCCGCAATCGTGCGTTTCACCCAGGGTCTGGGCGCCTCCACCAATCTTAGTGACAAGTACCCCTGGGGATTGTGGGTGGGTTTCGACGTCATATCCGGCGTGGGATTAGCCGCAGGTGGATTTACCATAGCCGCTGCGGTCTACGTGTTTCACGTGAAGCGGTTCTATCCGGTGCTCAAACCCACCATCCTGACCGCCTTTTTGGGGTATCTTTTGGTGATCGTGGGCCTTCTGTTCGACGTGGGCCGTCCGGATAAGCTCTACAATCCACTCTTTTTCGGAAATCCTCACTCGGCTCTGTTTGAAGTTGCCATGTGCGTGATGTTTTACACCACGGTGCTGTTCTTTGAGTTCAGCCCCAATCTGTTCCAGCGCCTGGGCTGGTCCGCACCGAAAAGATGGATAACCAAGGTAACTGTCCCCCTGGTGATACTGGGAGTGATCCTCTCCACCATGCACCAATCTTCTCTGGGGTCTCTGTTTTTGATCGTTCCCCAGAAGCTTTATATCTTCTGGTACTCGGCCTCCCTGCCGCTTCTGTTTTACGTATCCGCCATTGCCGTGGGATGTGCCATGGTGATTTTCGAATCACACTTAAGCTTCAGGGCTTTCGGCCATCGCCTTAAAGAGGACGTGCTGGCGGACATCGGAAGAATCCTGTTGGTGGTTTTGGTGGTCTACCTGCTGATGAAGGTTTATGATTTCTTTATGCGGGGAGTCTGGTCGGAGTTCTTCCTGCCTCGCATGGAGACTTATCTTTTCTGGCTGGAGGTCCTTGCGGGAATAATCGCTCCTATCATTCTGCTGTCCATACGAAAGATAAGAGTGTCCACCCGGGGACTGTATTATGCCTCGGTATGCACCATCGTGGGCTTTCTGCTGAACAGGTTGAACATCTCCACCACCGGCTTCGTTGCCTCCTCCGGGGTCAATTACTTCCCCTCGTGGAT
>CAYOSZ010000327.1:0-3400 GCA_964406715.1 uncultured Ignavibacteria bacterium
TTTCGACCAACAGCTCCTAAGGCTGTCGTGTATGCCAATTTCACCACGTCCGCTTTCGCAAAACTTCAACTTAACAAAATCTGTCCCAAAATCAAGCTAAAAGTGATAACTCTGGTGTGAAGCACAGTTTCTTATACGAGTTTTCCGAGCAGCACGATTGCTCCAGAGTAATCGAGGACGACTGAATGCTTCGGAGAAGTAAAATTGACACAGAACAAAATATGCAGCCCACTAATCCCTTTTTAGTCCATATTATTTATCGTCAGAAATATAGTTGTCGCAACCTTCAGCGCTTCGGTTTTTCATCTTTATCCAAAGCAAGACCTCGTATAGAACAACAGTTGAAACGCTTGATTCGCAGATCCGGATATCCTATCCTTTGACCCCAACACAGTAAGTATCGATAAGCGGTCCTCCACCATAGGGGGAAATTTCCCGCCCGGAAGCTATGATCATTTTGTACGTGCGGGAAATGTGGTTGAGATCCCGCCACTGGTGGGAATTTTCCGCGCCGGAGGCGGGTAATCCCGGTAACCCGCACGATAGTTATAAACTTGACAATCGTAACACTACGATTATATTCACAAAAGTCGTATTATGAATGATGAAAGGAAACAGAATTATGGAAAAAGAGCATAAACATATAGCTTCACGGGAAGACCAGCTTCTCAAGTGTTTGAAATGCGGGACCTGTCTTTCGGTGTGTCCGGTATACGCAGAGACGAGATATGAGCCGGCGGCACCCCGGGGCCGGCTGGCTTTGATCGATAAGGTTAACAAGGGTGAATTGGAGCTTAGTGAGGTCTTCCGCAAGAAGATCAATATCTGCTTAAACTGCAAGTCTTGCGTGGAGGCGTGTCCCAGCCAGGTTAGGACGGACGATTTGGTTCTCTGCGCCAGAGCAGATCTGGTGGATGCAGGAAAGTTCACCTTTTTGGAAAGAGTGATCTTCAGGCATCTATTAAAGAGAGGCAGGCTGCTACCGCCGGTGGCAAGATGGGCCACTTTTGCCGGAAGATTAGCCAATAAGATTCTGCCGGAGAAAAATCCGTTGACCCTGTTCTTACCCTTCCCGGATGGCTGGAAGGAAAGAATCTATCCTCAGATCGCAAAGAAGCCCTTGAGAAAAAGAGTCCCCGAGGTGGTGAGCGTAAAAAATCCGAAGATGAGGGTGGGCTATTTTTACGGCTGCGGCACCAATATGGTTTATCCGGAAGTGGGCGAGGCATTGATAAAGGTGCTGACCCACAACGACATCGAGGTGGTTATCCCCAAAGGGCAGGTATGCTGTGCCACCTCCATCTACAACTCCGGTGATTTCAAGACCGGAATCAAACATGCCAAAAGGAATCTGAAGGTCTTCAAAGACGCAAAGGTGGACTGCATTGTGGTAAATTGTGCCTCCGGAGGATTGACTTTGAAGAAGGAATACAAGGAGCTTTTAGGGTTCGACTTCGATATACCGACCTACGACATCTCCGAGTTTCTGGTGAACGTTATAGACATGAAAAAGGATTTCAAGAAGCCGGAGAAGGAAATCGTCATCACCTATCATGATCCCTGTCACCTGAATCGTGGGCAGGGAATAAAAGACGAGCCCAGAAAGATTTTAGAACAACTCCCCGGGGTTAAGTTCATCGAGATGGGCGAGTCGGACAGATGTTGTGGTGGTGGTGGGTCTTTCAACCTTAAGTACTATCCCATCTCCAAGGGAATCATGGAATACAAGCTGGAGAACATGGAGAAGATAAATCCCGACTTTCTGGTTACCGGCTGCCCCGGCTGCATGATGCGGTTCGAGGAAACCTTCCTGCAGAAAACAATGAAGCAAGAGGTAAGGCATCCTATTCAGCTTTTGGCCGACGCTTATCCTGACGGTGAAGAATCATAACCCGGACTAAAGGAATTTCCTTCAAACCCTTTTGGTTTAGCATATCTTTTCCGTTTTGAATAAATCAAGCATCCTTCCGCAAAAAAGATACAAAGCGGCATGGCTGTCTTTTGCCGTTCTCTTGGTCATTCCTTTCTTTGTTTTCCGTTCGGGGGCTGATCCGAACCTTGCGGCCCAAAACCCAAATGCCGGGGATTTGAGATTTTCGGTGAATCTCATAGTGGATGGAATGTCCGAGGAGGATGAAGAAAATCCGGGAGGATTGATCAGGGTCAATGCCGATTTCGATGAAAAAAACAAAAATGCAAAGGGGAATCCTCAGGCAGATTACCAGCCGGATGAAAAGAGAGGTCACGGGATGGTGGAGGATGATTCGAACTTGAAGGATGGATCGCTGGCCTTGGGCGGAGTTGGAAAAGGAAAATGGAAGCTTAACTTTCCGGAGAATATAAAGATCTGGAGAAAGTCGAAGGATTCCACCTATGAAGAGATAATCTCCGACCGGTTTTCCAAGAAGGTGGACCTTCCCTTCTTTATCCAGTTGAAGATCGAAGGCATAAAAGGAAGCCTCCTTACCCACGACGTGAAAATTACAGCGGAGTTTGATCCGTCTAAATCAAGGACAATTTACCGTGATTCGGTTTCTCTGACCATCCTGGAGACTAAGTTTGCGCTGACCTTCGATGACGGTCCACTGCCCCAAAAGACCGACAAAATCGTAAGAACACTGAAAAACTTCTACTACAACGGTAAACCGGTCAAAGCTGCATTTTTTCAAATCGGAGTCAAGATAAAGAAATTCGGTGACCTGACCCAATTTGTCCACAAGAACGGGCATCTGGTGCTGAATCATACCCATTACCATGCGCATTTTGGATACAGGATGCTGAATGATGACGATATCAGAAACGATATAGTGCTGTGCCAGGAGGAGATTCGTAAGTTGCTGGGCAGAGAGCCGGAAAAAATCATCCGCAGCAGAGCCTTAAGGGAAGATGATAGATTTGAGAAGGAAACTGAGAAATTAGGTTACAGAATCTGCACGGGTGAACTTTTGAACGACTGGGAGGCTTCTTCCACAGCGGAAGTCCAAACCAGGGCGGAAGAGGTGCTGGAAGCCTGGAATACCAGAGAAGATCCGAGACTGCATCCTTACCCGGCGATTCTGATCTTCCACGAATTCCCAGAGGTGACCTATGATCATATCGGGGAGATCATCAGTTATTTGCAGGATCGTGGATTCGTCCTGGTCAATTTCGACCCGAATCTGATATATTGAGTGAGCTTTTGGGCAATATTATAATCGTACGCATAATTCTCTTAAGGGATGAACCTAAAGCTGATTCAAAGAGGCCAGTACGTAAGGGCGTCTGGAAGTGTAAATCTTGCCGAAAGCAATTTACAGTCAAACTAGGCACTATCTTTGAAGATAGCCATATACCACTTTACCAATGGCTATCAGCCATCCAATTCCTTTGTGCAAGCAAAAAGGGCATAAGCTCTCATCAG
>CAYOSZ010000328.1:0-3389 GCA_964406715.1 uncultured Ignavibacteria bacterium
CAGGTCGACGCTGTAAGGCTTGCCGGATAAGCCGACCTGAGTATAGATTTTGCCGCTCTTGATGAGCTTCAGACCCAGGTCGACCGCAGCCTGAGCGCCGGCGCATTCGATCACCGCATCGACTCCTTGGTTGCCGGTAAGCTCGTTGACGAGCTCCACCGGATCCTGCTCATCGATGTTGATCGCAAGCTCCGCTCCGAGTTTTTCAGCCAGGGACAGTCTTTGCTTGTCTTTGGCAGTACCCGTGATGGCCACGACGGCACCGCAGGCTCTGGCCACCTGCATGGCGCAGAGGCCGATCGAGCCGGGGCCCGTAACCAGGGCGACATCCATGGGGGTTACCCCCGAAGCATCCACCACCGCGTGGGTGCAAGCGGAAAGCGGCTCGAACAGCGCTCCCTCCTCGAAGGAGAGGCTATCAGGCAGATGAAAGAGGAAGCGGTTCTCGGCGGTGACCAGGTATTTTGCGAACCCCCCTGCCCCGCAGCCGGTGATCCTATCTCCGATTTTGAAGTTACGGACCTCGGGTCCGACCTCCACCACAACGCCGCTGTACTCGTGCCCGAGCGGCAGGAACAGCTCCCAGGGATACTGATCGTGCAGGATGTGGATATCGGTGTAGCAGACCCCGCAGGCCTTGGTTTCGATCTTGACCTCGCCGGGGCCGCAGTGTGGCTCTTCAGTATCCCGCAGGCCGATGTTCCCGGCTCCCTCTGCGTACTTCACCAGCGCTTTCATAAGCCACTCCTTCCTCCGATGTTTTTATCTGCTCATCCGATAGTATAGTTCTCGGCCGCATCCTCCAGCACGAGGATCCAGTCGTTTTGATCGTCTGTAGAAGGTGGCGTAAAGTACTGGCTTCTCTTGCCGCGGAACTCGCCGATCGGCAGCCAATCCCCGTTTCTGGGATCGTACCAGCGGGCCAGTACCCTCCCGGTTCGAATCACGCTCAAATCAACGGAGAAGGCCTTTCCCTTGGGCGTGTAGGCGAGGGCAAAACCGTGATCCGCGGCCCGCGCTGCCTGGATGTGGTCCTCCCCGTCGCTCTGCCCATGGGTAATAACGGACTGGTCCGGAATGAGCTGGTACCAGGGCCGCAACTCGAAGAGCCTGCGCATGATCCCCATATGGGCGGCGCCTTCGAAATCGATGGCTACACGCCAGTCCGTGTTGCTGGGAAACTTTTTCATCGGGTGAGAGTAATCCGGCAGCATGTCATCCGACTGGAAATGGCAGACATCGATGCAACCGTAGCCGTGTCCCGCCGCCCCGGCCAGCATGGCCCAGTAAGCGGCCTGTCTCACCTGGTGAGCATCCATACGCCGGCTAGATTTGTGTTTCACGTCCAGGCAGTTCTCGTAGCTCGGCTCCATGTCGATAGTCGGCTTCACGGGTTGTAGGGCGTAATCCTTGGCTACATATTGGTAATTGGGTATCGACCAGCCGTGCCCCGACTGGATGGTGTTGAAATCGAGCCAACTCTCCCGGTGAAACCAGCAGGAGGAAGATGGAGTGCTGGGGTCTCCCGGCCCGTGGTAGGAGACCAATTGCTCGCTGTTGCTTCCCTCTCTCAGTCCTCTGGCGATGGCTCCCCACACCTCCTCATCCCCGATCGGTTTACGGTCACCGCCGAGGAACCAGATAACCGGTTTGCCCCGGTAGCGTTCTCCGAGGAACCGACCGTAGATGTAACCGGTTTTCTCGTCCAGAACCTGCTCGTTTTTCTCAAACGATTCGGCATGTCCGACGCCCCTGCATACGTGCTCCCCGAAGTTGGTGACCAAGCCCATACACAGCCCGTATTCGGCTGCCCTTTCAACGATGTGGTCCACATTGGCGAAGAACGCCTCGTTCGGCCGGGTCGGGTCTTCGTCTATTAGAGGGAAATCGCCGTATATATTGGCAAGTTGGAGCCCGCGCAGCACGTAGGCCTGTATTACGGTAAAACCTTTGGCGGCCCGGTTTGCAAGATACAGCTCCACCTGCTCGCGGTTCAGCTGCTTGAACAGCCGCCAGGCCGTGTCACCCAGATAGAAGAAGGGATTTCCGTTCTGATCCTCGAAAAACCGTCCATTGTTGCTCGCTCTCAGTTTGATAACCTCTTCGGGTTTGTCGAACGGAAAAGCCCTCGTGCTGGTCTTGTCTATGTTCATGGTATCAGCTCGAGCTCTACTAAGGACCGAGAAGGCTTCTGAAGCCGGCAATCACAAGAGAGTGAATCGTAACCTTTGGCAATACTGTCATTCTATTTGATATTTTTTATCAGCGTCTTCCAAAACCAGGATCCAATCCTCCTCTTTCCCTGAGGTGGGGGGGCAGAATACAGCGATGCCGTCATTTGCGAGCTGCCCGATTACGTTCCACTGGCCGTTTTTCGGGTTGTACCACAGTGCTTTGACGTTTTCGCCGTTGATCTTGTCAAGGCGTATACTTACAGGGCTGCCAAACGGAAGATAGGCCATTATAAAACTTCCATCTTCAGCTCGCGCAGTCTGGGTGTGATCCTCGCCCTCATCCACGGCTGTTACCAGAATGGACTGATCCGGCACGAGCTGATACCAGGGACGAAGGCTGAAGAGCTTGCGCACCCATTTCATGCTGCTGGCGCCTTCGAAATCCATCGCTTGATGCCAGTCTGTGTTCGGATAGTTGTTGGGATATGTCCTGTCATTTAAATGGGGAGTTCTGTCCTCGTCAAAGAATTGCCAGATATCATTGCATCCATATCCATGGCCTGCAGCCCCGGCCAGCAAGGCCCAGTACGCTGCTTCCCTGACCTGATGGCCGTTCATCCTCTTGAACGTCCCGCACCGCACGTCTGGGTGATTTTCGTATCGTGCCTCCATATCCAGGGTCGGCTTGATCGGCTGCAACCCGTAGTCATGGCTGATAAAATCGTAGTTGGGCACCGTCCAACCGTGCCCCGATTGAATCGTATTGAAATCGAGCCACGATTCGCCGTGAAACCAATACGAAGAAGATGGGGTCTCCCACTTCCCCGGACCATGGTAGGAGACTAGATGGGTGTTCTTGCTCCCTTCTTTCAGACCTTTGGCCATTGAATCCCAGACCTCTTTGCCTTCTTCAGGCATCCGATCACCTCCGAGGAGCCACATGACAGCATTGTTTCGATACCGGTTAGCCAGATACCTTCCGAAAGCAAACGCATTCTCAGCGGTAAATATCTGTTCTTTAGACATGGCTTGTTTGACGTGCTCACCCCAGGATGTCACCAACGCCATCATGAGTCCCAGCTCGTTGGCACGGTTTACTACGAAGTCCACATTCTTAAAATACGCTTCATTGGGTGTTGTGGGGTCCCCATCGATCAGCGTGAGTTCTCCGTAGAGGTTGGGGATGTGGAGTCCTCGCAATACGTAAGCTTGAAT
>CAYOSZ010000329.1:0-3375 GCA_964406715.1 uncultured Ignavibacteria bacterium
CAGGACGAACTCATGTTGACATACCTCATCATACGGGAGATGGTAATATGCCTTCAGGCTCTCCTTTAGATAATTAGCGTTAATTATCGCATTTTCACTAACTTCCCTCAATCCCTTTGCTCCAAGCTGGCGGATGTAAACGTACGCTTTGATCATAACACCGAAGTTACCGTAGAACCCATGAATTTTACCGATGGAGGAGGGACGATCATAGTTCAAATGATACTCATCGTCTCCCCTCTTAGCCACAACCGGAACGGGTAAGAATGGCGCCAAATTTTCTTTTACTCCCAACGGACCTGATCCCGGGCCTCCTCCCCCATGAGGGGTTGAAAAAGTCTTGTGCAGATTGAAATGAACCACATCGAAACCCATATCTCCTGGTTTTGCTATTCCCAACATTGCATTGAGGTTAGCTCCGTCCATATAAAGTAACGCTCCAGCATCGTGAACCAACTTCGAGATCTCCTGGATTTGAGACTCAAACAGTCCTAACGTATTGGGATTGGTGAGCATCAAGGCAGCCACATCCTCGTCCATCACCTTTTTCAACTCTTCCACTTCTACCAGACCTTTCGGGTTGGATTTGATCTGAAGGGTGGAGAAACCGGCGGTAATCACGGAGGCGGGATTGGTGCCATGAGCCGAATCTGGTATTATCACCTTGGTCCTGGGCTTCTTGTTTTTCTTATGATAAGCATTAATCATCAATAGCCCGGTCAACTCACCATGCGCACCTGCCGCCGGCTGCAGGGTGATCTGATCCATGCCCGCGATTTCCTTTAAATATTCGCCCAGCTCATACATCAGCTTAAGTGCCCCCTGCAGGCTATCCTGGGGTTGATGGGGATGCAAGTTCACCCACCCGGAAAGTCGGGAGAGGGTCTCGTTTAATTTGGGATTATACTTCATGGTACACGATCCCAGAGGATAAAATCCCTTATCCACGTGGTGGTTCATGATGGAAAGCCGGATGAAGTGTCGGGCTACATCCACCTCACTCACCTCTGGTAAGAGTGGTACATCTCCTCTCAAGAAATCCCTGGGGATAAGTTGGTCTGGTTTCTTTTCCGGAACATCACTGGAAGGAAGGGAAAAACCCCGTCGTCCCGGTGAGGATAGCTCGAATATCAGTTTCTCACTCATCTGTCAAGACTCCCGGGTCCTGAAAAATTCAGTCACAGATCCGCTAAAACGGAACACTCCACATGGAGCAGATCATTTTTCTTTACTCACGCTCGTTTGAAAACAAATTCTGGAGACCTAAAGGTCTCCGCTACGGTTTCATATCGGTTTAATCCATTTAATAGATTCGCTTCGCCCAGACGGGCGAGCGTCTGCTCGCTCACTACAAGTCCGTTGACAATTCCCCCCTTACCTTTTTCCTTTCCCCCAGATATGAACCGCATGGTACATACCCAAGGGAGAGGAGACATTCGTTTAATAGATTCACTTCGCCCAGACGGGCGAGCGTCTGCTCGCTCACTACAAGTCCGTTGAACATTCTGTTCTTTTCCCGTCAATCATAAGAATCTACTTATGTTCTCGTTTCTGGCTTCTCCTGGGCGATGATATCAGCCCTCTGTTTTACTCGTATCCGTCTTTTCGGTTTCCTCCGGTGGCTCTTTCAACTCTTTTATCTTATCCTTCACCCAACCCGTGTCCGGCGAATCAGGATGTTTCGTCAGAAACTCCTCGTAGAGCTTCAGGGCTTGGGTGGTGTCTCCGGCTTTGGCATGGCAATAGGGAATGTATGCCTCGGCATCGCTGGCCATCTTGCTTTTCGGAAACTTCTTCAAGAAATATTTGAACGCATCCACCGCCCCTTGATAATCCTTGTTTCTTAAATCCAGCCAGGCCAGATTAAAAAGCGCGTCGTCGGAATTCCCCATCTTGTTTGTGGGATCCAGATCCACCACCTTGCCGTAATATGAGCCGGCTTCTTCATACATCCGGCGTCCCTCGTACTTCTCTGCCACACGGTAAGCCAGATCCGCATCTTCAGGGTCGGCTTTGAATCTTTCCTCCAGGTCTGCCAGTGTATTTTTTCCCTGCAGGTAATCCTGAATGGTTGTGACGAATTCCTCCGGCGGAAGATATCCGTATATTCGGTCGATCTCCTCACCGGAACTGTTCATAAGTGTTACCGTGGGGAAACCGGCAATTTTGTATTGTTTTCCGGTTAGGGTATCTTTCTTTGCCTCCACTTTCACAAAAACTATATTCTCGGCCAATTGGATAACACTCGGATGGGTAAAGGTTGAATCCTCCAACCTCTTACACCACGTACACCCATCGGACCAGAACTCGGCGATTATGGGCTGATCTTGCTCCGCAGCCATCTGTATGGCATCCTCCAGCGAGGAAGCCCACTCTATCCCGGGAGGGGCCTGTTGAGCACAACAGATAAATATCACCAACCCCAAAGACAAAACTAATCCCATTTGAGCTTTATGTCTCATCACTACCTCCGTATTTGGTTTCCTTTTCCTGGGCTGGGGGCTAAAGGTCACGCACGGTCTGTTCCCTTATGGCTAAAGCCTCTTCATATTTATCAGCCGGCACGTAGATTCTGAATCCTCCTTTCCCTTTGGTGACGTATCCCAATCCCTCTTCAAAGAAACTTCCGGATGACCTGAAATAACAGGGTATGTTGCTGTTCTCCAGGGTCTCTTTTAGAAATTCAGCGTAAACCTTGTTCCTGGTGCTATACAAAAGAACCCAATCCTCCGGCACATCCTCATCCGTATCCGATCCTTCCAGGTCTGCCTCTTCCGGGAGTTCCTCTACCAGATCGCATTCGCAATCCGGACATCTCTTTGTCCCCGCGCCATATTCAGCTTTACATAAAGGGCAGAACGGCATAAATCTCCTTCATATTTACCAATCATTATATCATGTTTCTTACACCCTAAGCCGAGTTCATCTTCACTTGTTGAAAAAAACTTAAATCCTCATATCAAGCAAGCTTTTTCAATTCATCCGTCAAGCGGTCAATCTCCTCTTTAGTCCTTTTTTCGGTCACACACATTAAAAGTTCATTTTGCAGCTTCGGGTTGAAGATGCTTAAGTCTATTCCGGCAAGTATGTTCCTCTTAAGCATCTCCTTTACCACCTCCCTGGCTGGCACGGGAGTGGTGATTACGAACTCCTTGAAGAAGGGGCCACCGTATCCTTTTGAAAATCCATCGATGCGGGAGATCATCTCGGCTGCATAGTGACTCTTTTGCAAACACAATTCCGCCACCTTTCTTATCCCGATCTTTCCCATTAAGGAAAGGTACACACAGGCTGAAAGAGCACATAAAGCCTGGTTGGTACAGATATTTGAGGTGGCCTTTTCCCTTCTGATGTGCTGTTCCCTGGTTTGAAGGG
>CAYOSZ010000330.1:0-3372 GCA_964406715.1 uncultured Ignavibacteria bacterium
CGCTTTGGGTGCGAGCGGATTGTAGCCGTCGTTGACGTCGCTGGCCTCGTAGTGCGTGGCCGTGCTCATGCCAACGTAGATGACGTTCCCGCCGCCGCCGGTTCGCAGCCCTAGCAGCTCGTCAGCACCCGCCACACCCCAGGCCGACTGGCCCGGATAGAATGCGGGCTGCCGAATCACTTGTACATTATGATCGCCCATACGTTACCTCCTTTGGGCTTTATCCGGGTTGCCACATGGGTGGAAGATAGTTTGGCATTAGCGGGTCTTCGCTCTGATATTGCGGCGGCTCGCTTGTCAACTCGTTGACCTTGCTCTTGAGCATATTCATCAGGAACATCTCCGTTGCATTCGGCCCCCAAGTCATCACGTCCGCCAGCGTCCAGCCCTCGAATTCGGGGCTGTCGCCTTGCTCGGCCTTCTTCAGACCGAGCAAGGCGGCGTGTTGGTCAGACCCGTGCTCGATATAATCCAGGTTCCCAGCCGGTCCCGGCTGCCTTCGTTCTTGCTTTCTAGCCATCTTTGCCCTCCTTGATTAAGGCTAAACTGCCGTGCCTGCGCTATAGAAGCACCCGCGATGATCGAACATATTGCCATCGCCCAGGTTGCCCATATCCAGGTACGTGCCCCACTCGTCGTGGACTTTGACCACGATGTTGCTGGTAGCAAAGTCGCCCCAGATTGGAGCAACCGCCCCGCCGCTTCCCAGCATGCTGGTGATGGATTCGATGTCGCTCTTCTTCCGTAGGATCATCGGCGCAGGGACGCCCTGCCGGCGGGCCAGCACGAACGGGATAATCCCGTCGGTGCGGTAGTCGGTCATTGCGAACCACGGCAGGTTGGGCGCGGTCGCGCCGCTGTACGGATCTTCGATGGGTACAAAGTCACCCGCAACGACGTTAGCCGCATTCGTCGCCAGCTCCGGCACCAGTTGGCTGGCCCGGATAACGCGCACGGTGTCGATTAGCGCCGACGGGTGGACGATGTACTTGAGCGTGGCATTGATCGGTTCGCCGCG
Source organism: uncultured Ignavibacteria bacterium (assembly GCA_964406715.1). Lineage (GTDB taxonomy): Bacteria > Zixibacteria > MSB-5A5 > MSB-5A5 > SM1-73 > SM23-73-3. Next base: position 1,019 of record CAYOSZ010000330.1, read on the forward strand.
TGCATCGGTGCGCTGGGCAAACGCCATCCGCGCCGTGCTGATGCGGGCCGACGTTAGCCGTCCGTTGATCTGGTACAGCGCACCTAGAGCGGTCAGGCGAGCGATGACGGTAGCGTTCCACAGGAAGCGAGAAACGAACTTTTCCAGCGTCCGGCGTCCCGAGCGCCCCATCATTTGCGCCTGGTCCTGTAGGTAGCCGATGTCGTCGTTGACCATCGTCTCCATCGAGAAATCGAACTGCTTTTCCCACTTGTAAACGCGGTAGCTGCGGTTTACGGCGTCGTCAACGCTGCCCGGTCGCGCCTCACCCTTCTCGGGCACGTACTCCAGGTCATCGACCCCGGCGCGATTCTGCTTGCGGGTGACGCTCTGGAAATTCGGCGTGGTATCCGGCTTGACGAACTGCTCGAACTCGAACCGCTTTTGCGTATAAGCGGGCCACATCTGGCGTTGTACGAAATCGCCGAACGCATTGCTAAAGTCGGCCGATGTCATCACCTCGCCCAGCTTGGATTCCGGTCCGTCGAACCCGCCGCTCTCGTTGAGCGTGACGCCGCTCAGGAGGTTGTCGAACACTCGATAGAAGTCATCAACCTCTGCAAGTCGCTGCACCGGTGCGTTAGCAGCCGTCAGCCGCTCCTTGCGATATTCCCTCAGTAGACTCAAAATTCTACGCATCTTTCATACCTCCTCAGCTCACGGACTGTGAACGGCGCTGGTCAGCATCACGCAAACCAGGTACTCGGCGGTGGAGCCTAGCCAGGTCGGACCCCATTGGTCGGAGTTGGACCCGCCGATGGCATAATCCACGTATTCGTCCTGACAATACATCAGGTGACCGGCCAGCGGGTTATCGACCCCGGCGTCGTTCAGCGGCGACATCGACAACGTGCAGCCTGCGCCCAGGTCGTCGGAGTCGTCAATGTAGACCGGCTGCCCGATGACGGGAGCCGCCTCCCAAGCGTTCGCGGCATTCTGCCCATCGTACCCGGCGATGTTGCTGACGTAGTTGCGCACGATGTAGCCGTCGGCGATGTTGACGACGGCGATGTCAGACGTGGCGTTGTACGTCACGACAACGCCGGTGCGGTTGTTGGCCCGCCCGTCCGCTGCCGTTCGGCCTCCGATGGCGACGACCGGATGCAGCCCGTCGGCCAGCGCATCCTTGGTCCCGCTGCCCGAGTTGTCGGCGATGGGCCAAAGCACATCCTCCTCAAACTTGCGGTTGACCAGCGGCCCGCTCGACTGTTCCCAGTCGGACTCACCATAAAACTCTGCGTATGTGGTCATATTTCTATACCTCCTTCAATCCATACCGCACGTCAATCGCGTCGAGCCGTTCCTGTAACTGTGCTTCGCTCACCGGCTCTTGCGTTTGCGCGGTTTGTCCTTGCCCGAAAACCTTGCCGCTGCCGGATAGCTTCTTGACCTCGTTCACCGTCTCGGCAATCGCGGCGCTCAGAGCGTCCTCGCTCTCGTAGCTGGCTACCTGTAGCGCTCGCTTGGCAAATTCGGGCAGACCGGTCTTTTCGACCATTGCCTGCACGTCACTCTCGGCCAGCATCGCGGGGGCTTCGGGTTCTTGCGTTTCCTCTACCACCTCGCTCTGCTCGCCTTCGGCCAGGGCCACTTCCTCCACCTCTGAGGTTTCGGCTGTTTCCTCGGCCACGGTCTTAACCTCGTTCATATCGTTACCTCCTGATTCTGATTCGGCCAGGTTTAGGGCGTGGCCGCCTGCCCCGGCCTGCGTTACCCAGTCCACACTTTGCGCGGATGTGATCGCCTCTACGATATTGGCTTTCTTGCCCTCAACCTCGCCCGCCTTGATTTTCCCACGGGCCAGGATAGAACAATGTAAACTGTCAAGCGTACCCAGCTTGTCCCGGTTGCGGATACTGGCAGCAAAGTCTTCGTCAAATACTCCGACCAGTGCAATGGGTGCGCCTTTCTCCGTGAATCCTATGGGGCACTTGAGCACCTGTGACACTTCAGTTCTGACACTTTTCTCCTCTGCCTTGTGGTCGGTGGCATACATCTTGACGCCCTCGAAAACATTGGCGTCACGTTGTAGCATATCGGCGGGATAATAGTTGTTGTCTTTCTTGTTCCCGAACCCCGGCGTGATAACGGCCACGTTCAACTTGAGCGGATCGGACCCCTGCGTCTGCGCTTCGGCTAACCCGACAACATTGCCGCTGGCACTCTCTGCAAGGTCCGCCTCGGCCATCTCTGCGGCGGCGGATACCGGTGTGACGTGCTGGGCGATACGCTCCCGTAGCAAGTCCAGTTCTGCCAGTACATCGCGTAGCACGTCGGCCTGTTCGCTCGTCATCTCGGCCTCGCCCCATTCCATA
>CAYOSZ010000331.1:0-1182 GCA_964406715.1 uncultured Ignavibacteria bacterium
CCGATTTATCGAAGATCGCAAAGGCCATTAATCTTTCCAAAAGAACGGTGCGTACTATCCGTCAGAACCTTTTTTGGGCTTTTATCTACAATATTATCGGCATCCCCATTGCTGCAGGCATCCTCTATCCGTTCAATGGTTTTCTATTAAATCCGATGATTGCCGGCGCTGCTATGGCGCTCAGTTCGGTTTCGGTGGTCAGCAACAGTCTGCGGTTGAAGTGGTTGAAGATTTGATATTTGGTGTCATTGCGAGGAGTGAAATGACGAAGTAATCTAATAGGCGAATACCGAGTCACCTTTCTGAGGTTATTGTGATATCAGGAGATTCTAAGAAATATCAACACAAAAGTCGTCATTGCCCGACTCGATCGGGCAATCCAGAAAGGTTCGCCGAGTTCTGGATACCCCGGTCAAGCCGGGGTATGACTGGTTTCTTTGGGGATTATGACACTTTGTCCGGAATGACGGCATTAAAAAATCTTTGTGCCTTGGTGCTTTTGTGGTTAAAAAAAATCAGACAGATAGGAGGAAACATGAAACAAATACTAAAATTTAAAACAACCTTAAAATGCGGCGGCTGTAAGGCAACCATAACACCGTTTCTTGATGAGGCGAAAGGCATTGACAAATGGGAACTGGATCTGGAACACCCGGACCGAATCCTGACCGTTTATGCCGACGGCATTACCGCCGGTGAGGTGCAAAGCATCATCACCCAGGCTGGCTATACCGCCGTAGAATTGGCACTGTAAAATCGGAAGTCGGAGTGTGTTCCTATATACCGAGGAAAAGTCTCGGGCGGGTTATGAAGCCCAAACCTACTACTATTCCCGCAATTAGCTATTTTGTGTGTTGTGTGCAAGTTTATTTGAATTCAAACTTTGTCCTAATTCCTAACTTTTTTTTTACTTATACAGTTATAAACCGAAATTATATTTGGTTTATAAAAATTAGAAAGAGTCCATGTATCAAACGGGGGGGGCGATTTAAGTGTTGCATCATTTTGTGGCAAGATTCCCTTTTTGTAATAAGAAGTTGCTACTTCATTTACATTTTGCATATACAATATCATCGGTTCAATATCGGAGACCGTACCAATTGGTCCATGACCCGGAATCAATGTTTTTACATTTAGTAGAGCTATGCTGTCAAGATAAGTTTTCCATTTATCAGGATCACC
>CAYOSZ010000331.1:1192-3369 GCA_964406715.1 uncultured Ignavibacteria bacterium
ATTTTGTATAAAAAGTAGATCTCCTAAAAAAGCCAATTGCTCATCAGGAAGGTAAAGAAAGAGATCACTTTTTGTATGTCCTTCTCCATAAGACAGGAGCTGCACCTGGCGTTTTGTTCCATACAACAATAACCGATCATTAAATGTTAAGTTAGGTAATATTGTTTTTAAGGAATCAATCGATGTTACAATAGCTTCAAGATAACCTTTCCACATTATATATTCTTCAAACTCATGTGGAGTCATAGTTGAGGTATCTATATTTTTAATTTTTTCAAGTTGAAGCGGAGCCGATATTTTACTATCTGCAATTTCTTCCGGCTGATTTATTGCAATCAGCTCGCGGGTGTATTCGGTGCTTATAATATCAGCACCATCAAATATCTGATTGCCGCCAATATGATCGTTATGGTAGTGACTGTTTATAACATATTTTATCGGATGACCGGTAAGTTGGGAAGCAGCTTTTTTTAAATCTGCCGCTGCTTCAGGTGACATGAACGTATCGAATATCAGAGTAGCATCACCCAAATCAACAATACCGGCATTACAAATAGCATAACCACCGTTCTTAGCAATAGCGGCATAAACACCGTCAGTAAGTTTTTGGATGCTGAAATGTTTTGATTGAAAAGTTTGCGTATAAGCACAAAGGTTGATTATAGACTTAACCGCAACTTCTTTGAAATAGACAGTGGATTCAGGGTCGTGATTTTGTAATCCTATATAGCCTGCTGCTGGCCTTGGCCCTCTATCTGGTTCAAATTCTCTCACTTTAGGAGGCACCTCATCTCCTTCGTTATATTCAGTAACCTTTATCCCGTTAATATGAACAATGGTTTTTAAACCGTCAAGTGTGATTTCTATGGTATTCCATTCCCCCGGATTCTTTTGAGGATGAGCCATAGCTCGTGTTAGGGAATACAATACACCGGTACAATGGAAATCACCACCCACATGCCTTGTTCCATTGTCTATCTGAACTTCATATCCGGTATTTACAGCTGCCCAGGGATCTGTTGGTTTTTCAGGCAACCTGATAAACACTCCTGAATTACAGTCATTATCTTTTACTGTGTAAACAACCCTGATAACCACATCACTAAATTTTTCAGCCGGATACAGAATCATACCCATTCCTCCAACCGTTTTCATAATGCTGTCTTCAACAACAAATTCACCAGGACCTATTTGTTCCCAGCCAGACAAGTCTTTTCCATTGAACAGGTGCCGCCATTCTTGGGCCTGGATTGAATCAATCGCTAATAGAATGACGATAAGAAAGAATGCAAGATTTTGTTTCATATTTGAAGGATTCATTGGCCTGTTTTCCGATAAAGTCCCAACAAACGTGTTACGTTTGTTGGGATTATATGTTATATTTTTATTCGTTTGTTGGTAAATCTATAGTATATTATCTGAAAAAAAAAGAAATAATTACAAAAAATTAATGTTAATCCAACGTATCGACGTTAGCGACATATAATTACAATCTATCGATAAAAAAGGATTATATCGACATATTAATTAAACATGTTGGATGTGATAAGAGGTATACCAATGGTTAATTTAAAATTATTTTTATTATGGATAGTGTTTATTGCTATAACAATACTGGCTTCATGCCAAAGCGAAGAAAAGATTTTTGATAAGGGAAAAGAGCAACAACTGGTTGAAAAGGCAATTCACGGAAGTATCGGCTGGGCTAAGACCAAGGATATTTCTTTATTGTACCGTATCATTGCCAATGACTCCAACTATATTGAAGTCGATCCCAATGCCAGGATTGTCAAAGGATTTCAGGATTTTAAAAAAGCCGAAAAATTCTGGATGAATCCGGATTTTAAAGCGGTTCGCTATGAAATCATGGATTTAACGATTAACTTCTCACAATCGGGTGATGTCGCCTGGTTTTTTTGTGTGCTTGATGATATCAACGAATGGCAGGGACAGCCCGCTAATTGGGAAAATACCAGATGGACCGGGGTGCTTGAAAAAAGGGATAATAACTGGGTAATTGTGCAGATGCATTTCTCCTTTACCAGCTCGTAACATGCATCGCACCCCTCGGCGATTGTTTATTCCGACTGCCATTATTCGAATGTGTGCAAACAAGTCTTAAAACGGTTTTTTCGAAAAAAAACAGGCTTTTGGAGCCTATGTTTGACTGTTTTTAC
>CAYOSZ010000332.1:0-579 GCA_964406715.1 uncultured Ignavibacteria bacterium
ACCCTCGACGAAAAGGTGACCACGGGGGTTTATTCAAGACTTTACGCCTCGATTAAATAGAGCGACCCTGAGATGAGGATTAAAGCAAGTTACATCTTGGCCGCGCTGATTGTGTTTGCGTTGGGGCTTACAGTATTCTCATTCCCATTCTTGTCCCTGTGGGCCAAACCACCTCCTGATAGTGATAGCTTGAGAACATTTGTCCCGGCGTCTTGCGTCTGTGTGACCGTCGTGGTGGTGGCCAGCAAATCCAAAGAGATTCTCCCAGAGACGTTCTCGCTTTCCCAGAACTATCCCAATCCTTTTAACCCGGAGACGGTAATAAAGTATACCCTGCCTGAGGATTGCCACGTGGAGTTGATCCTGTATAACGTGCTGGGACAGAAAGTGGAAACGCTGGTCGACGAATATCAGAGCGCCGGCTATAAATTTGTACACTGGAACGGCAGGGACGATGAAGGCAACGAGATGTCCAGCGGCCTTTACTTTTATAAAATCAACACCGCCAAATACTCCGAGACGAAAAAGATGATTTTGCTGAGGTAGTACTGAATAATCAGAGGAGACAGCAGTGCCCCA
>CAYOSZ010000332.1:589-3368 GCA_964406715.1 uncultured Ignavibacteria bacterium
TGCTGAGGTAGTCTGGGGATTGGGCGGATTGATACTCCCGTGACAGGAATTCCCTTAAATCCTGGATTCATGTCGGTTTCTAAATAGTTAAGCCTCAAGTGAAGCCTGCCAGGTCTATTTCCCTATGCGGATTTTCCCCAAATAGCAGTTGACTAAGGGCGATTTTTTGTTATGATTCAAGTGTAGGGGCGGATCGAAGATGCATACGCATTTTTAAATCCGCCCGGTAACCATAAATGGGCGAATCTGAAGATTCGCCCCTACAGATAGGTCAACGGATTTAACGGATAAAACGGATAAACAAATATTCCCTCTCCCCTTGGGGGAGGAAAAGGGGAGGAAATTGTAGCCGCAATCTTTAGATTGCGTCATCCAAGGGCAGACTATACCGCAGAGCGGGATCCGCCTTCGGCGGAAAGTCTGCGGCTACAAAGACTAAAATCCATCCCATCCGTTGGGGTGAACCGTATAATTCACGTCGTTGACGGCAGAGCTAAACTATGGATCTTTTTGAAAAAGAGAAGAAACAAAAGAGATCGTCCGCAGAAGGTGGAAAAGGAACCCCTTTGGCTGACAGAATGCGACCGGATACGATAGAGGAGTTTGTAGGACAAAAGCACATCTTAGGCGAGGGTTCGGTTCTGCGAAGGGCAATCCAGGAGGACAAGGTTCAGTCGCTGATCTTCTGGGGTCCGCCCGGCACGGGCAAAACCACCTTAGCCCAGATCATCGCCAAAGCCACCGGCGCGCATTTCATCTCCTTCTCCGCAGTGCTTTCCGGCATTAAGGAGATTAAAGAGGTAATGGCTGAAGCCACCAGGATGAAAAAAATCTATAATAGAAAGACCATACTGTTCATAGACGAGATTCATCGCTTCAACAAAGCTCAACAGGACGCTTTTCTTCCTCACGTGGAGAAGGGAAACATCATCTTAATCGGCGCCACCACCGAGAATCCATCATTCGAGGTGATCTCCGCCCTGCTTTCCCGAACTAAAGTATACACCTTGAATCCGTTGAGTGAAGATGAGTTGAAGATCATCCTTAACCGGGCAATCAAAGACGAAGGAAAAGGGTTGAAAAATTTGAATGTGGAGCTGGATAAAGATGCTTTGGACTATATTGCTCAGATGGCAAATGGAGATGCACGGATCGTACTCTCAACACTTGAGTTTGCAACTCTAACCACTCCTCCAGACAAAGGTAATAAAAGAAAAATCACTCTGAAAATCGCCCAGGAGACCATGCAGAAGAAGGCATTGGTCTACGACAAGAGCGGGGAGGAGCATTACAACATTATCTCCGCCTTCCATAAGAGCTTAAGAGGATCCGATCCCGATGCCGCCCTGTACTGGCTGGGAAGGATGCTGGCCGGGGGTGAGGATCCTCTCTATATCGCGCGCAGGATGGTCAGATTTGCCTCAGAGGATATCGGGAATGCCGATCCGATGGCGCTGCAGGTTACCATCGCCGCTAAAGAGGCTTATCACTTCCTGGGAACGCCGGAGGGAGAACTCTCCTTAGCCCAGGCAGCCATCTATCTTGCCACCGCGCCCAAGAGCAATGCGGTTTATAAAGCGTTTAACTTAGCGGAAGAGGACATTCAGAGAACTCAGGCTCTGCCGGTTCCCCTGCACATCCGCAACGCCCCCACAAAATTGATGAAGGGTTTGGGGTATGGAAAGGACTATAAGTATCCTCATGATTTTCCGGATCATTTCGTGGACGAGACTTATCTTCCCGAGAATTTAAAAGAGCACAGATATTACTTCCCCACCGATTTCGGTTTTGAGAAGGAGATAAAAAAGAGATTGGAATGGTGGAGGAAGAGGAAAGGTCAAGGGGCAAAAAACGAAGGGCAAAAGGCAGAGGGAAAGGATCAGGGGGTAAGAGGTAAGGATCAGGAAGATAAACAGGGGAGGGGGTAGTGATCCGAGAGACGGTGAGTGGAATTTATGTGATAGATCCCGTTTTCAAGAGGGGATAATTGAACCCGCAAAAAAGCAGGTGCTTGTCTGAAATACTTAAGTTATGGCGTCTTGGATTTGCCTTTCAGATGCTCATCCATTATCCTTAGGTTATCAATGGCCACAGAATCGTCGGGATCGACGTTGTGAATGTATTCCCAGGCCTGCTTAGATTTTACCAGGTTACCCAGCCTAACGTGATCCAATCCCAACAGGTGATAAGCATTCTGATTTTCTGGATTCAGTTCGAGGATCTCCTGAGCTTTGTCTAAAGCCTTCTCCATCTGGCCCGTATAGAAGTACGTAATTCCCAGATCATAAAGAAAGTCTGAATTGTCTGCCAGATACGGGTAAGCTGATTCCAGATAAGGGATGGCTTTGTCATATTCTTCCCATTTTATATAGATATTGCCCATCGTCCAGTTAGCTTTGGGATATTCCGGATCTACCTTGAGCAGGGTGTCTAAGACAAAAACGGCTTCTTCGTATTGCTGATTTTTGTGATAATAGGCAGCTAAGTTGAAGTAGCTTAGCGTATCATAAGGATTCCTCTCTATTGACCTTAGATACATCATGGGTATTTCCTCATCTAATTCTGCCCATCTCAGGATGCGAGCTATCTTATACAGGTTATAGCCGGTCTCATCCACCGGATGAGGATCGTTCTCCTGAATCAAGATGTAGCGGTCCACCGATCTGTTGTGGTGGGCGTTGATCATTACCCAGGGGACGGTATGGAAAAGACCGAACCAGATGAAGATCACTCCCCAGGCATAAAACCTCATGCCCAGAGGCGAACCCATGCTGCTTAC
>CAYOSZ010000333.1:0-3362 GCA_964406715.1 uncultured Ignavibacteria bacterium
CCTTGACCTCCTCTTCGGTTTCCACCCTCTTGGGCACGAAGCCATCCACCACCCCCACGATCCCCCTCCCTTGTTCGGTTTCGGCAATTACCAATTGAAGCGGATTGGCCGTGGCACAGAAGATTCCGCAAACCTCCGGACAATTCTTGATGGCACCCATCACATTAATGGGGTAGGCGTGTCTGAGATAGATGATGAACGTATGACCGGCTCCTATGTCGAAGGCGGTCTGGGCGGCTAATTTTTTCAGCTCAGTGTCGTTTCCCTCTGATCTAACCAGACAGGGGCCGGAAGCTTCGCAAAAAGCCAGTCCGAATCTTATTCCCGGCATGGAACCGACCAGGATCTCATACAAATCCTCAGCCGTTTTGATAAAGTGGGTCTGTCCCACGATCACATTGGTCTTCTCCGGCATGGGCACCTTGTAAACTCTGAATTCCATATTTCCCCTCCTTCGTTTGGAAGAAAAGTCTTATAGTTGAGCGTTCCACATCAACCTGTGCGTTCTCTCCATCAAATGAGCAAGTGTAGCTTGATGGTGAGATATTCAAAAAACTCTAAAAGCTAAATCTATAGGCTGAAGAGTAAAAAGCAAGGAAATAAATAGAGTTCGACATCGATGCTAAAACTAGAGTAGGCCAGGTTGTGTGAAGGGCCGTCCCATATCATATATTCTTATTCTTTGTTTGATAGTTCAGGGCAGCAGGATATATCCCTGCGATTATGAAGGAGAACACATGGTTCTCATAGGCGGGGGTTCATCCTGAAGGATTCACCCTGAAGGGCATTAAGCCCCCGCTACGATATTGATTTACTTTTTGGCTTTAACCAATAGGATAGTTCCTAGGACGGCGAAGAGGATGTTTGCGATCCAGGCGGCCCAAAAAGCGCGTAGCCAAGGCTTTATGCCTTGGCAGGCAAGCCGTGAAGGTTTGCCTACGCGTCTTTTATGGTTTGGCGCAGGACGAATTCCTGCGCCTATGAAAGAGATAACATATGGCTCTCATAGGCGGGGGTTCATCCTGAAGGATTCACCCTGAAGGGCATTTAGCCCCCGCTACGATCTGTCGGGCAGCCTACGGCAGCCCGACCTACTTTTTGGCTTTCACCAGAAGAATGGTTCCCAGAATAGCAAAGAGGATGTTTGCCGCCCACACGGCAAGGAGAGGGGGGAGTTTTTCCGAATAGCCGAAGGATTGCCCCATGCGGATCAGGGTGTAATAAACGAAGCTGATAAACAGGCTGACGGCAAATCCGATGGCTAAGCCTGATCTCTTGGGATTTGCTGCCAGCGGAGCACCAAAGAGAACTATTATGAAGCTCACAAAAGGGAAGGCTATCTTTAAATGGAGATCGGTGGTCTCCTTTGCCACCAACTGCCCGCTTCTCTTTTTGATCTTCACATATTCAGCCAGTTCGAAGTATCCCATCTCATCTGATTTCTTTTGTCTCCGAATCAAAGCTTCGGGTTTTGTCTTCAAATCCAGCCGGAAAAGCCTGTCAAAGGGATGGTATTCTTCCTTCTCGGAAAGATTTTTTCCGACAGCATTAGCTTTAGTGGAATCGGTATTTACCCGGCTTGAGTCTTCAGGAGATTGGATTTCGCCGGAAGCGTTGGAAAAAATCCTCTCCACTCCGTCCTCGAAAACCCAACCATTGTTATCCCATCTTACCCTCTTTGCCCGTATCTCCTCCTTAAGCCGGTTTTCTTCAAATCTCTGCACCAGCGCATCCGAGCCGGTTTTGGCTTTGATATCATATGTGGCTACGTGGAAAATCCTTCCGTCGTCTCCCTGAATGAAAACGTTATTGAGCATCAGGTTTGTCTCCCGCTGTCCTTTCTCGATCTCCACGGTCTTGACCTCCATCATCTTCTGATAAGCGAGCGGCACTACCGATTCCCCGAATCCGATAACAAAAAGGCTGATTAAGAAGGATAAGACGAATAAGGGAAGCAATATTCGATAGAGGCTGATCCCGGACGACTTCATGGCGGTAAGCTCATTGTGCTTGGCTAACTGCCCCAGTGAAAAAAGACAGGCTAAGAGCATGGCCACGGGAAGAGCAAGAACCAGAATGTATGGAGTATAGTAAAGGTAATATTTGATCACCAGAAAAACGGAAGCCTGCTTGTCGATGTACTTATCCATGTGCTCCACCAAGTCCACCACCAGAAAGATGGTCCAGAAGGCTATCAGGCTGAAGATTAAGGCAAAACAGAATTGTCGAATCAAGTACCGGTCTAATATTCGCATGTTATTTGTCCACAGTTCGCTGTCCGCAGTCCACTGCTAAATCCCTTCTTGACATATTCACCTACGGATTATTTACCCTTTATGCTTTTTTTGTCTTCTGTATCTTGTTCCTTGACCCTGTATCTTTTGGGGACAAATTTCTCCGTCCATGCCCAGGAGATGAATTTGGTTTCCTTGGCGGATTTAACCAAAATGTAGATGCCCGCTGCCCCGATTAAGATATTGGCGGACCACATAGCCCAGAAGGCCGGAATGAGCTGCCTGTCGGCAAGTTCCTCTCCACCGATCAGGAATGCCCAGTACAGGACGAAGAATCCCAGACTCAAGCCCAAACCCACTGCCATTCCCCCTTTTTTTGCCATAATGCCCAGAGGGGCTCCTATCAGTATGAACACCACACAGGCTGCCGCCAAAGCAAACTTCTTGTGCACCTCCACCATAAGGGTGTTGTTGTATCTTCTTTTGTTTTTGATGTTTTGTTTTTCGCTTGAGATCTGGTTGAGAACGTTCTGGTTTTCTCTAATCAGGTTATCCAGAACGATTCTTTCTTCGATCAAAGTATCTGCAGATGCTTTCTTTTCCATGACCCTATCCCAGGTCAAAGTCGCCGTCTGGGCGATCTTCTGCTTTGAGGCGATCACCCCCATCTCCGATTTTCTGACCTCCTGGAGCATCTGGGAGGAGGTCTTTTCCCGATCGGTGCGATAATCTGACCGGGAGCGAACCAACTGGCTTCCCACATCATGTATATAGATGGTCTGTTTGTCGAAGCTTACCCGGCGGTACCTCTGGGGTTCCTTTTCGTCGGTTTCATGCACTTCCCCGTTGAAGAGCCTGAAAATCAGGGTATTACCATCCGGGGTGAACTCCACCTTCCCCTTCTCCGCTATGATGGTGCGGGGCATGCGTCGGTTTTTGAGATCATAAATGGTCACCCCGCGAACGTCAGAGGAGTGCGGGTCGATCTTCTTTATCAGGATGTTGTATCCGGGGATATCGTCGATGAACACGTTCTCCTTCAGATTCCAGGTGGGACGCTTCTGGTGAATGTCCGTCATCAACAATCTGGCTTTATGATTAAGCTCCGGCAGGACCCGGTCGTTGAAG
>CAYOSZ010000334.1:0-3337 GCA_964406715.1 uncultured Ignavibacteria bacterium
ATCTCAAAGCCATCAAACATCAACCCAAGGGGATGGTGGGAAAAAAGAAGCTGGCCGGCCAGGTGGCTTTAGGTCTTTTGCTGGGTGTTCTGTTGCGCGTCTTTCCGCCCTCGCAGAATTTCGGCACCGGCTCGGACATTCTGTTCTTTAAAAACTATCTGGTTAATTTCGGGATATTCTACATCCCCCTGGTGATACTGGTGATCACCGGCACCTCCAATGCGGTCAATCTGACCGACGGGCTGGACGGGCTGGCCATCGGACTTATCGGCCTTTGTGCGTTCGCCTTCGCCGGTCTGTGTTACATGACCGGCCGGGTGGACTTCACCCGGTATCTTTCCATAATATATCTGGAGGGTGCAGGAGAACTGACTATATACTGCGGGGCCGTGGTGGGGGCAGCTTTGGGCTTTTTGTGGTTTAACACCCATCCGGCTGAAGTATTCATGGGGGATACCGGGGCACTGTCCATGGGAGGAGCATTGGGTGCCATATCCATACTCATAAAAAAGGAGATGCTGCTTTTGATCGTGGGCGGGGTGTTCGTGGCGGAAGCACTCTCCGTGATCATTCAGGTGTTCGTCTATCAGACCTGGGGAAAAAGGGTTTTCAGGATGGCACCCCTGCATCATCATTTCGAGCTTTCAGGCTGGAAGGAGCCTCAGGTGGTGGTGCGCTTCTGGATAATCGGAACGATTTTGGCGCTTTTAACCTTAAGCACTCTTAAAATCAGATGAAAACAAAGGTGATAGCCGTGCCCTTGGGGGTATCCCCAAACAACGGTTTAGAGGAATCATCGCCACGTCAAGAAAAGAAACGCTGGCTGAAGCATACAGCTTACCAATCATGAGGAAAGATAGAATCATAGGAAAGAGGATTTCCGTTCTGGGAATGGCCAGATCCGGTCTCGCCTGCGCCAAGCTGCTGAAAAGAATCGGAGCGGATGTTTTTGTTTCCGACACAAAATCAGAGGAACTCGTCTCCGACCAGACCAGCCAGCTTAGGGAAATAGGCATAGCATTCGAGACCGGGGGACACACCTCAAAGGTTCTGGGGGACAAAGACTTCATCGTAATCAGCCCGGGTATCCCTCCGGATATTCCCATCCTTGCCCAGGCACAACAGCTGGGGATTCCCATACTTTCCGAGGTGGAGGTGGCATTCTGGCTCACCGATTCGAAGATCATCGGAATTACCGGATCCAACGGGAAGACCACCACGGTGACCCTGGTGGGAGAGATATTAAAACAGGACAAAAGGGAATACCAGCTGGGAGGAAACATCGGCATTCCCTTTTCCGGCGTGGTGGAGAAGGTCTCACCCCGGGGATTTCTGGTGCTGGAGCTTTCCAGTTTTCAGCTGGAAAGGATCGAGGAGTTCAGACCCTACGTTTCGTCAGTTCTGAACGTCACCCCGGATCACCTGGACCGTCATCCGGACCTGAATTCGTACCTGGAGGCAAAGCTGCGCATCCTGGAGAACCAGACCCAAAACGATTTTGCCGTGCTGAATGCGGACGATGAGAAAAGCTTCAAGCTGGCTCAATACGGCAAGTGCAGGAAAACCTTTTTCAGCAATAAAAAAGAATTGGAGCATGGGGCTTTCATCCGCCAGGGAAAACTAACTTCGAGATGGGAGGGGGAGGAAAAGGAGATCATGCCGGTGGTGGAAATCGGAATCAAGGGACCGCATAATCTCTCCAACGCCTCCGCCGCATGCGCCATCTGCAGCATTCTGTCGGTGTCTCCCTCCTCCATGCGCGAAGCATTGAAGAGCTTCAGGGGGGTGGAACACCGGTTGGAGCAGGTGGCAAACACCTCCGGGGTAAATTTTGTCAACGACTCCAAAGCCACCAACGTGGAGTCGGTTTGGTATGCTCTGCAGAGCGTACCCCCGCCGATCATCTTGATCGCCGGAGGAAAGGACAAAGGGGGAGACTTTTCCAAACTGAGAGAACTGGTGAAAGAGAAAGTGAAAACTTTAATCTTGATCGGAGAGGCAAAGGAGAAGCTCAAAACCGCTTTAGGAGATTTGGTCCCCACATTTGGATCGGAATCGCTGGAGGAGGCGGTGAATTTGGGTTTCCAAAAGGCCTTCCCCCGGGATACGGTTTTGCTCTCCCCCGGATGTGCCAGCTTCGATATGTTCAGAGATTACCAGCACCGGGGTGAGGTGTTCAAATCCAGCGTAAGAAACCTGGCTTACGGGAATGACGCGAATGTTAACCATTAGGGAAAAGGTAAGATGATCGACAGATCCAAGCCCGATTATCTTTTGTTCTTATCGGTGTTGAGCCTGATAGCCATGGGTCTGGTCATGGTCTACTCCGCCTCCGCCATACTTGCTCTGGAAAGGTTCGGCAGCACCACCTTTTTTGCCAAAAGACAGGCGATCTGGGCGGTCATCACCTTGATTTTCATCCTGGTTTTGACCCGGGTGGATTACCACCGGCTGCAGAAACCCTCGCCTTTCATTCTGATTTTCTCCTTTGCCCTTCTGGTGGCGGTTTTATTCGTTTCTCCCACCAGGGGAGCCAGCCGATGGATGAGACTCGGGCCATTAACTTTCCAGCCATCCGAGTTTTTCAGGTACGCGCTGATCTTTTTTATGGCTCATTCCCTAAGCAGAAGAAAGGAGAAGATAAAAGAGCTTAAGTTCGTTCTTCTGCCGTACTTCTTGATTTTGGGAATGGCTCTGGTTTTGATCATCCGGCAGCCCCATCTGGGTGCGGTTATTCTCCTCTCCTTAGTCCTCTTCGCTATGTTGTTTGTGGCCGGTGCAAAGATCAGACACCTGTCTTTAATCGTTGCTCCCGTGGTTTTAGGTGTGCTCATCCTGGTGTTCGGCTTCGGCTACAAGGAGCAACGGGTGAAGGATTATTTCGAATCCTTGGAAAATCCATTGGCGGGGAGCTATCAGATGAAACAATCGGTGCTGGCTCTAAGCTCGGGTGAGATCGTGGGGGTGGGTCTGGGAGAGGGGAAGGCGAAACTCTTCTTTTTGCCGGAGCCGCATACGGATTTCATCTTCGCCACCACCGGAGAGGAACTGGGATTTATGGGGAGTGCCGCCATTCTGATTCTGTTTCTTATTCTGGCAGCCCGGGGAATGGGAATTGCCAGACGGGCTTCGGACGATTTCGGTTACCTTCTGGCATTTGGCTTAACCTTCAGCATATTTGCGGGGTTTCTGGTCAACGCGGCCGTGGTGGTGGGGCTTTTGCCCACCACCGGGCTTCCCAAGCCTTTTTTAATCTATGGAGGATAATATTTGGTTTTTTATTCTCTGGGGATCGGGATACTTTTGAACATCTCCAGGCAGACCAAGCATGTTTCGT
>CAYOSZ010000335.1:0-3324 GCA_964406715.1 uncultured Ignavibacteria bacterium
GAGAACTTAAACGGCGTCTATTCGGCCAACGAATACTTAACCAGGATGAATCTGATGAAGGGATTCCTCTTCCCCGAATATCATACTCCCATAAAGAACCACAAAAGAGTTGCGGTCATGGGCGGGGGGAACGTAGCCATGGACTGCGCCAGGACTGCCTTAAGGTTGGGGGCGGAGAGCAGGATCATCTACCGGAGATCCAGGCAGGAGCTGCCGGCACGTTTGGAGGAGATAGAGAATGCCGAAGAGGAGGGGGTGGTGTTCGACTTCTTAACCCTTCCTGTTCGCTACATCGGCGATGAGAACGGCTGGCTGAAAGAGATAGAATGTCTGAAGATGAAACTGGGTGAACCTGACGACTCCGGAAGAAGACGGCCGGTTCCCATAGAAGGTTCTGAGACCATTATCCCCATGGACGCGGTGGTCTGTGCCATCGGCAACAGCCCCAACCCGCTTATCGCCGCCACCACTCCGGGGCTGGAGGTGGGCAAGAGGGGCAACATCGTGGCAGATGAGGAGACTGGCAAGACCTCCCGAGATCGAGTCTGGGCAGGAGGCGACGTGGTCACCGGAGCGGCAACCGTCATCCTGGCCATGGGTGCCGGAAGAAAAGCCGCCAGATCAATTCACGAATACCTCTGCTCCCTGTGAACGGATTCCCACTATAGTATTTATTTATCTTGGCTGACAGCTGCGTTAGTCTCCCCGAAGCTCACACCACTCTGTCAGAGCTTTAAATATACAGGATCTTTTCTGCTGGTCGCCCAGGAACGGTGCGCGGGATACTTCCACCTGAACCCAGGGAATCTCGTGTGCATGCGAGCGGATAATGTGACCGCCCTTAAACGGAAAGTTTCTGGATACCTCGACCTGAAAGGCATTTTCAAAGCAAGCAGTTAGCTGATTCAGCCATACATCCGGGCAGGTTCCCTCCGCATTGCTCAGACAGATAAGGGGACGCTTTTCTCCGGCATCAGGCCCGATGGGCGGTCCCACTGCTGCCATGGTATGGCAATCCACACCTAATCTGATGTCCTCTGCCAGCATACTCAACCGGTTATGATAGGGCCGGTGGTATTTTGCCAGAAGAGTCTTTACCAACTCCTCGGAGATTGGTCCGCTGTAAACCGGAACGTTCCAGATGGTGTGGGTTTTGACCACCCCATCGGCACGCCGGTCATTCTCTGATCGGTTCAGGTCGACGATTGCCCTGGCTATATCCGTGGTAACGAACGCCGCAACCTCTTTCCGGATGGAGTAGATCTCGGATGCACCTTCGTCTCCGTCTTGAGCGATTTGTTCCCGGGTAAGGGTACAGAGTTCTTCAACCTCCGGGGGGACTTTCAATCCGGCGTGTGGAACCGATATCAACAGAGGAAGGGTCACAATCTTGGACCTCCCGCAGCACCGTCGCGGCGCAGGTCGGCGACCCCGATATAGGATTCACCCTCCCGGATGACCAGCTGTACGCAGCCCAAGTAGAATGAATATGGGTCCCGTACGTCAACCGAAAAACCGTTTTTTTCCAGAATGGCAGGAATCTCGTCCGACATCCGTGATGCCTCCAAAGACACCTTGCCACTGAGATTGCAGTGCAGACGGGGGGAACTAACTGCTTCAAGCGGTGATTGACGGGACAAACGCAGTATTACCTGAAAAATCGATGAGGTGATTCTCTCGCTGCCGGGAGAACCAATAACCAGCCAGGGCTTTCGTCCTCTGAAGACTATGGTGGGGGCAACGCTGGCCCAGGGGACGGCATTGGGACGAAGGTAATAGGGGTGAGCGATATCCTCGTGATCAAAGGCCATGAGATAGTTATTATAGAGAAAACCGAGTTCCTCCGTCGCAGAACACGATCCATATATACGTTCAATCGATTGGGTCAGACCGACAACGTTGCCAAAGCGGTCCATAACCGACAGATGGGTCGTCTCTCCTTGGGTGCGAATGCGGCGAGCTACTCTCTTAGCATAATCTGCGCTTAGCATCTTGCGGTCAGAGACCTGAGCGTAGAAAGTGGGATCAAAAGGCCTGTCGCGACGATCCCGGTATGCTCGCTGCATCACTTTGGCCAGCATAAGAGCTCCCTTGGGCCGGTCCGGATTGCGATATTTTTTCGGAAAATGGCTGATTATATTGAGCATCTCGATAAGGGTACGTCCTGCTCCGGGCGGGGGGAAGGTCATGATTCTCAGACCCTCGTACCAACATGCAACCGGTCGTCGCTCGATGGGGGGGAGAACCTGGGCTAAGTCATCTTTGCGGATGAGTCCCTGGTTACGCACCATATCCCGATCAATAAGGCGGGCAATCCTGCCGGTATAAAAGTCGCCCACTCCCTTTTTTGCAAGCCTCTTAAGCGTCTCTGCCAGCACGGGCTGTCGGAACAGCTCTCCCACCCGGTACAGCTTCTTGTTATCTTTCAGAAAGAATTGGGCTGCTGTGTCCTGCGCCAGATGCCTATAGGCACGTTTGGTGAGGGCACGCTGTAACTCGGTTATCTCCACGCCTTCCTCGGCCAGCCGGATGGCGGGTTGAAGCACCCGGGCCCACTTGAGCGAACCGTATCGCTTAAGCGCATAGGCTAAGGTGCGGGGTGTGCTGGGGACCGTGGTTGCCCGGTAACCCCGACGGCGATCTCCTCTGGACAGGCTGCCCGGTATGGCACGATGTGGAGCATGGGAGGAGCCATCCAGAGCAACGGTCTTCCTTAAACGAGCCAGGTGGATCAGCAGCATGGTCTGACCACCGAGTCCGGAAGCAGAGGGCTCACACACCCCCAGCGCCAGCGCGGCAGCCACGGCTGCATCTACAGCATTACCGCCTTCAGCCAACATTTCCACGCCTGCCTCGGTGGCAAGATAGTGTTGAGACGAGACCATGCCGAAGCGTGAAACGGAAACCCGCTGGGGTATCCTGATCCGGGGGCTGGTCAATTCGAGCAGTTCGAGATCCACGTCCGTTTTCTCGCTCATCTTAGCCTTTCGTGCCTCTCACCTGTCGGGCCAGGAACTGGACAAGAAGAAGGGTCCGCTGCAGCAAGCTGATTCTTTGCACCGCTGCCTGTGGCGTGTTAACGTCCCGAGTGACCGGGCCAACACCGCAAATTACACTGCTCGAGCCCGAGATCAATCCCGCCACAGAGGGGTACAGGGAAGATTCGGTGGCAATAGGTATCTCCCATTTTTCGGCGACCTCTTGAGCCACTGCTGCCGCCGAGTCGAAGCGCGCACCATAGGAACGGCCCTGCGGTGTGCTAATCGGAAACTTGGGCGAGTTTGGGAAATGCCAGGCCAAAACGAATCGCACGTCGGTCGTTTC
>CAYOSZ010000336.1:0-3320 GCA_964406715.1 uncultured Ignavibacteria bacterium
AAAACTGACTATGAAGGTGCAGGAGGGGAAGGCGGGGAAAAGAACTCTGGAGATTGAAGTTCCCAAAGAAACCGTGGATCATGAGTTCGAAGTTGCGTATGAGAAATACAAAAACTTAGCCAAAATTCCCGGTTTTCGTAAGGGCAAAGCACCGATGGACCTGGTGAAGCGACGCTATAAGGAGGCGATCGAAAAGGAAGTTTTGGAGGCGCTGGTGCCCAAAGCATACGAGGATGCGTTGAAGGAGACCGACCTTTTTCCCATCTCCCTGCCGGAAGTGAAGGAAATAAAGTTCAAGGAAGGGGAGCCGCTGAAATTCCAGGCGGAGATCGAGGTCAAGCCGGAGGTGGAGGTGAAAGACTACAATGGTCTGGAGGTGGTGAAAAGGATCAAAGAGGTGACGGATAACGACGTCGAACAATCTCTTAAGTATCTGCGGGAGGACTTCGCCCAGCTTCATCCGGTGCAGAGGGAGGCAAAGTTCAACGATCACCTGGTGGTTGATCTCACCAAAGAGCAGGATGGAAAAAAGCAGGACGTGAAAAATCATGAACTCATCCTGGACCCTCACAACATGATCAAGGAATTTCAGGATGCACTGCTGAAGGCAAAAGCGGGGGAGAAAAAGGAGTTTGAGGTGGACTATCCTCTCTCTTTTCACAACAAGAAGCTGGCGGGAAAGAAGGTGGGATATAAGATCATCATAAAGGAGGTAAAGGAGAAGGTTGTGCCCCAGCCAGACGATGCTTTCGCCAAAACCGTGGGGAAATTTGAAACCTTGGAACAACTCAAGAAAGAGATTAAAGAGGGTTTGGTCAAAAAGGCGGAGAGTGATGCAGAGGTGCAGGTGAAGAATGAACTGGTCAATCAAGTGATAAAGCGAAACCCGTTTGAGGTCCCGGATGCTCTTTTCGACTACTACATGGATTCATTGATAAGGGATTTGAAAGGGAAATACAAGAAGGTGGACGAGAAAAAGGTCAGGGAGGATTATAAGGACACCGCCATAGGTCACATAAAGTGGGACTTCCTTTTCCACCAGATCGTGGAAAAAGAGGAAATCAAGGTAACCAAAGAGGAGATGGATGCCTGGATTGAGGATTTCGCCAGAGATTATAAGATGAAAGCCGAGGAGGCAAAAAAGCTTGTGGAGAGTCCCTCCCAGATCAAAAGGATAAAAGAAGACCTTCTGGAGAAGAAAGTTCTGAATTTTTTGCGAAAGAGCGCGAAAATAAAAGAGGAAACCATTCCCGCACAGAAGATAGTAATAGAGGATTCGAACAAGCAAAGCCAATGACCGCAGGCGGTACAAAAGCTCGTACCTTGAAACCAAAAAAGAAAGGATAAGATATGCCGTTAGTTCCCTATGTGATAGAACAGACCGGGAGAGGAGAAAGAGCTTATGACATCTTCTCCCGCCTTCTGAAGGACCGGATAATCTTCATCGGTTCGCCCATCGAAGACGTGGTGGCAAATCTGGTGATAGCCCAGCTTCTCTTTCTGGAAGCGGACGATCCGGAGAAGGACATAAACCTGTACATAAACTCACCCGGAGGGATCGTTCCGTCGGGATTGGCCATCTATGACACCATCCAGTTCGTCAAACCGGACGTGGCCACCACCTGTGTAGGGCAGGCGGCCAGCATGGCGGCTCTGCTCTTATGTGCCGGCGCCAAGGGAAAAAGAGGAGCTCTGCCTCACTCCCGGGTGATGATTCACCAGCCCTGGGGTGGAGTGCAGGGACAGGTTTCCGACATCGAGATTCACACCAAGGAGCTGCTTTTGGTAAAAAAGAAGATGACCGAGCTTCTGTCCAAGCACACCGGACAGTCCATAGAAAAGATCGAAAAGGATACCGATCGTAACTACTTCATGTCCGCACAGGAGGCGAAAGAATACGGGCTGATAGACGAGGTCTTCGAAAAGAAAACCAAATGAGATTTTAAAACAATGAGAGGGAATAAATTTGCAGCATAAAGGTGAAAATCATAAGAAAATCTCAAACTCCCGCAGATGTTCTTTTTGCGGGAGAGAAGTGGATGAGTCCGGGAAAATTTTTTCCGGAGCGGATGCCTCAATCTGTGACAAGTGCGTCACCGTGTGTCGGGAGATTCTGGATAAGGATCTGAAAAAAAACATAAGACAGAAGGCTTTTCGACTTCCCAAGCCCAAAGAGATCAAGAAGTTTTTGGACCTCTACGTAATCGGTCAGGAAAAGGCAAAAAAGTCTATTTCGGTGGCGGTATATAACCATTACAAGCGGGTTTTGTTCCCCCAGGTGAATGACGACGTGGAGCTGGAAAAGAGCAACATCCTTCTTTTGGGACCCACCGGCACGGGAAAGACGCTTTTGGCTCAAACCCTGGCCAAGATGTTGCACGTTCCCTTTTCCATCGCGGACTCCACCGCCCTCACCGAGGCGGGATACGTGGGAGAGGACGTGGAAAACATTCTGGTGCGGCTGCTTCAGGCGGCAGACTACGATCTTAACCAGGCGGAGAAAGGCATCATTTACATCGATGAGATAGACAAGATAGCCCGGAAGGAGGCAAATCCTTCCATCACCCGCGACGTGTCGGGCGAGGGAGTACAGCAAGCTCTGCTTAAGATTCTGGAGGGAACGGTGGCCAATGTACCGCCCAAGGGAGGAAGAAAACACCCGGAACAGAACTATATCCAACTCGACACCAGGAACATACTGTTTATCTGCGGAGGGGGATTCGACGGATTGGAAAAGATAGTCGAATCGAGAGTTACCCACAAGGTCATGGGCTTCGGGGCCGAAATCGCCACCAAAGGGAAAAAGAAGATAGGGGAGATATTGAACCTGGTGGAAGCGGACGATTTGATGAAATACGGGTTGATCCCGGAGCTGGTGGGAAGGCTGCCGGTGGTGTGCGGGCTGGACGAGCTGGATGAAGAATCCCTTATGGAGATACTCACCCAACCCAAAAACGCCCTGACCAAACAATACCAGAAGTTCTTTCAGATGGAGGGAGTGAAGCTTGATTTCTCAAAAGAAGCACTGAAGACGGTGGTCAAGGTAGCGCAGAAAAGAGGAACCGGAGCCCGGGCGTTGAGGGCGGTGATGGAGGAAGCCATGTTGAACATCATGTACGAGATCCCTTCCCGAAAAGACGTGGAGGAATGCATCATAACCGAAGAGACCATTCGCTTAAAGGCTGCTCCGACCTATCGGACCAAAAAGGAGAAAGCCGCTTAGCTTAATAATAGAATATCAGAATCCGTTTCGTTGTTAAGTTGCGATTCCAATAAATCCCCTTTAAGGCCGGTAACAAAAAGAAATCCTTAACCTCCAG
>CAYOSZ010000337.1:0-3303 GCA_964406715.1 uncultured Ignavibacteria bacterium
TTTATTGAATATACTCAAACTCCAGATGAATTCCCAGATATTCGCCGCGATATTCGGTCGGAAGCGGTGGAAAAGGAGTGCCGGTCAAAATCGCCCTCATGGCTGATTGGTCGAACACATCTATGCCCGATGATTTCTCCACCCGGGCATCCAGAATCTGTCCGTCCCTCAATATCTTGAAATAGATGGTCACCCGGAGGATGGCGGATGCCTCCACCGGATTATCCCACAGGTCCCGAATCCTCCCGAATACCAGGGAAAGATAATAGGATGACCCGAAACCGACTCCATCCACGGTGGCTGCGCTTATTCCATTGCCCAGCCCGTACTCACCACCTAAATCTTCTTCCTGGGTTATCTTCCCCTCCTGTTTTTTCTTGCCGGTATCCTTCTTGGCATCTACCTTTTCCGGTTTCTTCGTTGTGGATTCTTTTGTTTTCTTCTTTTTGGAACGTGTCTGGTTGACTTCCTTTACGGATACACCCTTATCTTCCGGTTGGGTATTGCTCAACTTTGCCTTGGTATCCCCTCCCTGGGTGCTCTTTCCTCCTTTTCCTCCTCTGGGCATGCTCACCAGACCCACCCGATAGATCACCGGATAACCTTCCAGCTTGGGAGAGGCGGGTGAGGAGAAAAACAAAGCCGTTATGATGACCGCATGCACAATCGACGAAATGATGAAACTTCTTTTCATCTTCAACCTTATGTGCTGACTCTTTATCTGGACGGCTCGGTGACCAGTCCCAAATTCTGAATACCCAGGCTTTTTATCTTTCCCACGATCTCTATGACCAGCCCGTAGGGGATGTCTTTATCAGCCCTGAGATAGACCGATCTAGAGCCCTTCTTGCGGGTCACGTCGGATAATATTCCCTCAAACCTCTCCAGATTGGCAACTCTCTCATCCACGTAGATTTGTTGTGCTTTGGTGATGGTCACCACCACCCCTTCTCCCATGTCCTCGGGTGTGGCTTTGGCTTGGGGCAGGTTTATGTCGATTCCGCTCTGCATCATGGGGGCGGTGATCATGAATATGATCAAAAGCACCAAAATCACGTCCACCAGATTGGTGACGTTTATGTCGTGTAATGCGTCGTATGTTCTTTTTCGAGCCATTCGAATTATGTCCGCCGTCCACCGACCGCAGTCCGCCGCCTGCATTTTTTTGCGGCGGTCGGCGGACTACCGACTGCGGACGAATTATTCCATAATGCTTTCTTTTTTCACCGCAGAGAGAAACTCCAATGCGAAATTGTCCACCTGGGTGGAGATCACCTTCAGTTTGTTATTGAAGAAGTTGTATGCCATCACCGCCGGTATGGCCACCGCCAGTCCCATGATGGTGGCGATTAAAGCTTCTGCTATTCCCGGCGCCACCACCGCTAAGCTGGCCGAGCCTCTCACCCCGATGGAGGCGAAGGAGTGCATTATTCCCCATACCGTTCCCAGAAGGCCGAAAAACGGGCTTACGTTGCCGGTGGTTGCCAGAAAGACTACGCTCTTCTCCAGCCGATTGATCTCCTCGGTTCCGGTTCTCTCCAGGGTCATCCTTATCACATCGAATCTGTCCTTCCGGGTGCCCGGCTCCAGTTCATTTACCATTTCAACCCTCGTGCTTCCCTGGGGATTTTTCTTCTGCCCGCGAAGCTCTTCCAATTCCTTGAAGCCGGCTTCCAGCATGCGGGACAAAGGCGTACGCCTGAATCTGACGCCGGAGAGATAAACGTCGGAAATGGTACGTCTCTTTCTGAAAAGAGAGAGAAATCTCTCGGTTTCCGAGTTGGCCTTCCGGAAAACCGCAATCTTATGAAAGGTGATCGCCCAGGAGACCAACGACAAAAAAAGGAGTATGAGCAATACGATCTGGGCGAAGAGGTTCATGTCCTTTATCATCCCGTACAACGTCCCCTCAAAGGGACCCGGGGTAGCAAGAGAGAGAAAACCTGTTGGATTAAGCAATTCCGATCACCTTTCTTTTTTTGTGTTGTCCGGCTGCCGCATGTCGGGCAACGAGCGTTCGCTTAAAACTCCTAAAGAATACGAAACCTTATCCTTGGAGTCAAGAAAAAACGACACGATCCTCTCCACAGACAAAAAAATCTTACTTCACCTAATTATACAAATGTTATGCTGAACTATTCCCTTCGGAAATTTTCTTTTAGTCTTGTCAAGCACGGCTTATAAGAAAACACAAAACTTGGTCTGCTTATGGTTGAAGCGATGTCTTTCCGTGAATCCTGATTGCATTTAAAAAAAAGTCCTCCGGCTGAGGGAGGACTTCTTAAACTGATTGAGTATGATGTCATGTCCAGGAGAAATCCGTGTGCAGACATGATCCTGCTTATACCACCGAGCTTTCCGGTGCAACTTTTTCCTTCTCTTTGAGGATGAGGTGTGTGATCAACTCGATCAAAAAGCCGTAGATTATGCCCATGATCAAGAATCCCAAAAACACCTTTATGCCCAGTTCCGGCACACCGAGAGTGGAAAGCGCCATGGGTAAGGACACGATGAAGCCCATGATTATGCCGTGCAGCATGTAGTTGATTTTCCAGGCGCTGATGCCGATGACGAAACCGATCAAGGTTCGGCTGAAGATAATGGACCAAGCCACGCCAGTCGTCATCTCCTGTTGACCGCTGGAGGAAAGGAGCCAGCAGACGACTCCGAACACGAACCCCAAAAGGGTGGTCACCAAAAGCCTTAAACCTCTCATCTCCCCTCCTGTTTTAAGAGGTTGATTTATACCTTCGAATTAAAGACAAAAAACATATAATCCCGATATTTGTCAAGTGAATTCTTTCATAAGGAGATACATGTCTTGAACTAATCCGCCAATCTACATAGGATAACCAATGCTTTCCTTTTCACCAATCCTCGCACAATTGACTTGACAGCCGCAGGTCCGAAATGCTCCCATGTGGAGGCTTTGGGACAAAAAGATGTCTGATCATCCCGCCGCCGTCAGCCAAATACATCCACCTAAATATCCAACAACCTGCTGATAAAGTAATTGAGTATTCATCTTTTGTTTTAAGACTATATTAGTCTTTATTCATTAAAATATTGCGCTCAGTTACATTTTGTTCTTGACTTTTATTAAGAATAGATTATTCTAACAATAAGCTTAATTTCAAGAATAGAATCGATTTTTGAGTCTTGCTTCACAATGAATGTGTTGCCGTCTATTTTATTTCTTTCTGGAAGGTTGGTCTCTGACTGAAGTAGCGAATTAGTTGAACCTGAGAAGATAATCAGAACAAGTAAGATATTACTTTACATATCCTACTCCGGTAAATACAG